>JBMDXL010000923.1:0-6361 GCA_048594465.1 Microlunatus sp.
GGCTGACCACGGGGGCACGGTCAGCTGACGTCGGAAACCGGCGGCGCCGGGGGTGCCGGGGGTGCCGCCCCGGGGTGGAACGTGACCTGCGGGCTGTGATGAACTGGGGCTGCTGCCGTTCCTACGGACGGTAGACCAACGCGGGTCCGGTTTCACCTGTGGCGAAACCGGACCCGCTGCCCGTTCCTGGACGTCACTTACCGAATGCAGTGACGCTCAGGTGTTGCGCGGGGAGTGGTGGCTGGAACCGACCGCCCCCGCAGTCTGTGACGCGCTGCGCGCCCTAGCTCTTGACGGTCATCAGCCAGGCGAGCAGGTAGGCGCGGCTGTTGCCGTCGTCGATCCACTCGTCGGCCAGCTTCCGTGCCGTGTCCAGGGCAGTCTTGCGCTGGTCGTCGCCCGCGAGGGCGGCGTACATGAGCAGGAAGTCACCGAACTTCTGGTCGAACTTCCCGTTGGTGGCCTCCTGCACGTTGGCCGTGATCCGGTCCGGATCGCCACCGAGGTAGGTGGAGGCCGGGCTCATCGGGATCACCAGGATGCCGAGCATGGCGGCCGGCTCCGGGGAGAACCAGGTGGCGTAGTCCCGCTTGCCGCCCCAGTTGAGGGTGACGATCTTGTGCCCGTACCCGGAGTAGATCGGCTCGGCGTTGTCGAAGTTGGTCCAGTAGTCCAACCCGGCCTGGGCCTCGGTGGACAGCATCCAGATGGCCTCGGCCTCCAGTGCCTCGTTCCCCGAGCTCTTGGCCCACTTCGCCAGCCCGGTCCAGGCCGTGATGGCCTCCGAGCTCGACTCCTGGTTGTTCCCGTCGGCGAACGGGGAGGTGCCCGAGGCCCACGAGTGACCGGCGTAGACGTCGAACACGCGGCGGTCGGGGAAGGCCCCGTTGCCGGCGTTCGAGCCGATGTCGGCCGCGACCAGGTCCATCACCGGCTGCAGCTTCTTGGCCAGCTCCGGGTTGTCCTGGGTCAGCACCCCCGCGGCGTACAGGAAGTAGCCGTAGTGGAAGTGGTGGTCGTTGAACTCGTCGGAGCCGAAGGACGGCGTCAGACCGACGATGCCCATCGCCTGCTCGTCGTAGACGAAGCAGAACTCGCTGCGGGTGTCCGCGCCCTTGGGCTCGGTCCACTTGGTCAGCTGCTCGGTGAGCGCGGTCTCCATCGTGGTGGCCGGCTCGGTGAGCCCCAGCTGCTGGGCGAGCTGGAACAGCATCGCCGCACGGTAGAGCTTCTTGCCGCCGAAGTAGGTGTCCGCCGGCCACTCCTTGGTGGCCGCGATGTCCTTGGCCACCTGGTCGCCCAGCTCGGCCTTCTCGTCCTTGCTCAGCGTGCTGACGTCCAGGGCGGACGTCGGCTGCGACAGCGGCACGGTGTAGGTGAGCTCGTTGCCGGAGGCGACCTTGAGCGTGCCGTAGATGCTCGGGAACGTGCCGAGGTCGGTCGCGATGCCCGAGTCCAGACCCTTGGCCTGGTGCGGCCGGATGGCGAACACGGTGCCGCCCTTGGCCTCGTACGTCAGCGTGGTGGTCACCTTGTCGCCGTCCAGGCTGTAGCTGACCGAGCTGCCGGTGACCGGGTTGGCGGCCAGCGCGGCGAGCTTGTCGGCGGCACCGTCGGTCGGCACCACGAACCACGCGGCCGAGCCGCCCTTCTTCAGGCTGACCTTCGTACCGTTGACGTCGCCGTCGGTGACCACGAGTCCGTACGTGGTCTCGCCGGCCAGGGTCGTCCAGAAGTCACCGGACGCCGTGTTGGGCAGCGGGGCGGTGATCTCGGTCGCCTGCTCGGCGGTGAAGCGGACGTACGGCGAACCCTGCACGATCGTGGTCTTGCCGATCAGCTGCTCGGAACCGTCCAGGTGGTCGAGGGTGACGGTCAGCGTGTCGTACGCGCTGACCACCGCCTTCTTGGCCCCGAAGGCCATGTCCATCTCGGGCTTGTACCCACCCAGGATGGACTTCTCGCTGGTGGTCATGGTCGGCAGCCCGAACGCGAACCCGGCGTCGGTGAGACCGAAGCTGAGCGGGATCGGGAAGACCGGCTGCGCGTCGTCGCCGAAGGCGAGACCGGAGAACCAGCGGTTGGTCGGCGGGATGAGTCCCTCGGCCAGCCGGGTGATCGGCAGCTGCTTGGGGGTCTTCTTGACGATGTCGGCCAGCAGCGGCTCGATCTGGGCCTTGGTGAAGACCTCGCCGCCGGTGCCGGTCGGACCGGAGCCGGTGGACCCGGAGCCGGACTGGCCGGCGGAGTTCAGGCCGCACCCGGCCAGACCGACCGCCACGGTGGTGGCCGCCAGTCCGCCGAGCAGGGAGCGCCGGCTGAGCCGGGAGCTCAGCGGGCCGGAGGGGTGCTGCATATCGTTCGACGGACTTTTGCTTCGCCAGATGCTGGGCAACGTCACGTCCCTTCAGTAGTCAGTCGGTGCGCGGTCGAACCCGACTCGCGTCGGTGAGGAGGCGGGTTCGACCGCACCGTCAAGCTGTGCTCCCGGACAGGGCCGGGAGGGTGATCGACCGCCGGCTCGGTGCCGGCGATCGATCCAGGGCTACTTGAGCCCGATCTGCCGCAGGAAGTCGAACACCTGGTCGTTGACCCCGGCCAGCGGGCCGTCGTCGCGGAGCTGCAGGGTGGCGATCACCGGCGTGCCGTTCTTGGTCAGGTTGTCCAGGCTGGCGTCCGACAGCTCCTTGCTGTCGACCCGCACCTCGGTCAGGGCCTTGGCGTTCTCGGTGGCCACCTCGATGGTGGAGACGGTCCCGGTCACGATCTGGTTGTTCGGCAGCAGGATGTCCACCGTCGAACCCTCGACCACCCGATCGTAGTCCCGGGGCGAGAGCAGGTACTTGGCGTCGACGAACTCGCTGCCGACGACCGAGATCGAGGCGAACGGGGCGCCGGTGCCGAGCGCGTTGCCCAGCTTGGCCTTGAGGGAGGTGACCTGGCCGGCCACGGTGGCCTTGTAGGTCAGGGTGCCCGCCTTGGCGTCGACGTCGTAGGCCTCGTTGTCGGAGAGCTCGAGGCCGTTGGACAGGTCCTGCTGGAGCGGCACGCTCTGGATGGTGAAGAGCTTGTCACCCTTGGCGACGACGTCGCCCTCGTTGACGAACTGCTTGATCACGGTGCCGCCGTAGGCAGCACCCACGTCGTAGGTGTCGGTGGCGACCGTGGCGTCGAGGCTGGTCACCTTGGTCTGGCGCTGGTTGAAGACGAGGGTGAGGGCCGCGACGACGATCAGGACGCCGAGGATCCCTCCGAACAAACGGAGTCGGTTGATCCAGGTCATTTCGCTGCTGCCTCTTTCTGGTCGGAGTCCTGCTCGGCGCGCTCGGCGTCGGTGCTGTCGTGGTCGGTGGTGGTGAGGGTCTTGGCGGAGGCCAGCTCGGGGACACCGAGCTCATCGGCCAGCTCGGGCGGCACGATGACCGTGGTCCGGCGGGCCACCGGCTCGTCGTCGACCAGGTACTCGACCGGATCGGCGACCAGGTTCTTCGGCGGGTGGTTGATGTGCCAGTTCTCCTTGAGCGCCACGATCATGAAGGCACCGAGGATGAAGGTGTTGGTGATGCTCCAGGCCGTGGCCAGGCTGAGCTGGCTGTTGCCCAGGTCACGCCAGACCGAGACCGCCGAGGTGCAGATCAGGAAGACGAAGACCAGCACCTGCGGGATCATGAAGTTGAACGGTGACTGGGCTTTCGCCTTGCTTCCCGTGACGTGCCACTTCTGCTCCTTCTTGACCAGGGCGTTCCACAGAGCGCTCATGTAGATCGGGAAGGACACCGCGGCCAGCATCAGCACCTCCCAGCGGAACGAGCCGAGGGTGTAGAAGGCGAGCACGATCTGCATCAGGTAGAAGCCGGCGTAGAAGAGCAGCCAGGTCTGCCAGGTGATGTCCAGGTTCACCGGTCGGAGGTCGAAGAAGACCTCCAGGGCCGGGACCACCAGCAGGATGCCGGGGGCGATGCCGGTCAGGTAGTGCGTCGCGGTCACCAGGTACATCAGGCGCTGGTCCATGGTCAGCTTGCGCTTCGGGCTCAGCGGGTTGTGCGTCAGCAGGATCTCGAAGCCACCGGTGGCCCAGCGCAGCTGCTGCTTGGTGTAGGCCTCGATGGTCTCGGGGGCGTCGCCGATGGCGAGCGTCTTGGGGATGTAGATCGTCTTCCAGCCCCGCTCGTGCAGGACCAGCGACGTCCAGACGTCCTCGGACTTCGAGTCGGTGTAGATGCCACCGATGTCGTTGACCGCGGCCCGCCGGTAGATCACGTTCGTGCCGACGGAGAACGCGGCGTTGAAGTGGTTGCGACCGGGCTGGACGAACTTGTAGAAGACGGCCTGCATGTAGCCCGCGCCGCGGGAGACCATGTTGACCAGGTTGCCGTAGGTCTGCGGGGTCTGGACGAAGGCGACGTTGGAGTTGGAGAAGAACGGCACCGTCTCGACCAGGAACTCCGGCTTCGGCACGAAGTCGGCGTCGAGGATGACGAAGAAGTCACCCTTGGCGATCGACAGGGCGTGGTTGATGTTGCCCGCCTTGGCGCCGTTGGAGCTGAGCCGGCGGATGTAGTAGCAGCCGATCTCGTCGGCCATGGCCTTGACGTCGTCGGAGCGACCGTCGTCCAGGATCCAGGTGCGGTGCTTGCCCTTGATCGCCAGCGCGGCGACCGCGGTGGCGCGGATCTTGTCGATGTCCTCGCCGTAGACGGTGATGAACACGTCCACGTCGGTCTTCTTGCCGTCCAGCAGGACGGGCCAGAGCTCCGGGTTGTCGGAGAGCCCCGCGGCCTTGATGGCCTTCTTGTCGAACATCAGCCGCTTGGCCTCGTGGAAGGAGAACTCCCGCGGGCTCTTGCGACCGGACAGGATCGTCCACATCGACAGCAGGGCGTGCGTCACGAGGATGACCTCGGCGACGATCACGAGGGTGTAGGGGAGCAGGTCCCCTCGGTTGCGCGGGTTCAGCAGGAACTGCGCGTAGAACAGGATGCCCAGGGTGGCGATCAAGCTCAGCAAGATCATCACGGGCGAGTACGGGTCTGCCGTCTCCGCTCTGCGGGTGACGGGCACGTGTTTGTCGACTCGTGCGTAGTCGTGGGCCGGACGGGCCATAGTGCAACTCTCCACTATTCGGTGTTCGTGGGACGTCGACGGAACCGGTGAACGCGCTCGACCACCTGCGGTGGGCGACGCTGGAGTGGGTCCGACCTGATCCGGGCGTGATCGTGGTCGGTCACCGACAGCGGTGCGGTTCGGGTTGCGGCTCGACGGTGCGGCAGCTCTGCCACGGCGGGGTGTCCGCGCCTGGAAGGTGCGGACCGTCCCGGTGTCGTCCGGCGCTCCTAGGTGGCGCCGGCACTCATCGAGATGAGTGTCGAAGTTGATCTTGGACTTCCCTGGTCGGGACCCTCGATCTCTTCGATGGACATAACTGTACGGCTCTTCCGGACCGGCCGCAGAGGTTCACGACGACCGGTGGGTGAACGCCAGATGACACGTCCTGACAACGTTGTCAGCCACGCGTCGACGGCGCGAGCACTGGTTTGCTCGACCGGACCAGTGACGTCGGGCGCCGATCCCCGGTCGTACGGTCGGGAAGTGGCGGCCCGCCCCCCGCCGGGGCCCCACTGGTCCGCTGCGCTGGTATCAGACCATCGGCTGGGGTGGTCTGCGTCGCGCCGGTCACAGGAATCGGGCCCAGTGTGAGCCGTGCCTGTTCCGAAGGTCACACCACGATTTCGTCCGATCGGCGATCCGCGGTCCTGTTCCCACGTTGGAACGACGTCCGGCGGGAGACCGGCACCTCCGTGGCACCCACTAGGCTGCACGGCCATGAGCGATGGGCCGGGGACGAACCCCGAGGGTGCCGGTGGCGGGGCGATGGACCCGGACGTCAGCGCGGAGCTGCTCCGGCTGCGGGGCAGCATCGACAACATGGACGCCGCGTTGATCCACCTGCTGGCCGAGCGCTTCAAGGTCACCCAGCAGGTCGGCCACCTCAAGGCCGCGTACGGTCTGCCGCCGGCCGACCCGGCGCGGGAGGCCCGCCAGATCGAGCGGCTCCGGTCCCTGGCCATCGAGGCCCGACTCGACCCGGAGTTCGCCGAGAAGTTCCTGACCTTCGTGGTGGCGGAGGTGGTGCGGCACCACGAGACCCTCCAGCGCTCCTCCCGGCTGTCCGCGTCGGTGGCGGCCGGGGCGACCACCCAGGCTGACGGGTCGGGGTCCGCCTAGGCGCCCAGGGCGTCGGCCAGGGCCTGGCCGGCGGTCCGTCCGCTGAACAGGCAGCCGCCCAGGAAGGTCCCCTCCAGCGCCCGGTAGCCGTGCATCCCGCCCCCGCCGAAACCGGCCGCCTCACCGACGGCGTAGA
>JBMDXL010000924.1:0-2138 GCA_048594465.1 Microlunatus sp.
TCTCGGCCCTGCTCGGCGTGCTGCCCGTCGGTCGCTACAGCGGCCACCGGATGGTCGCCGCCCCGGCGTTCGCCGGCGCCGCGGCGTTCGCGGTGCTCTGGGCGCCGGAGCCGCAGCGCCTCCCCACCGTCATCGGCGTCACCGCGCTCGTCGCCGCCGTCGCGGCCGGGGTCGCCCGCGCGCTGGACCCGCGCGGCGACGAGGCCCTGCGCGTCTGGATCGTCGTCGGGGTCGGGCTCTTCCTGGTCACCTGCGCCCGTGCCCTGCTGCACGCGCCGCCCGAGGTGGTCTGGAGCGTGCTGCTGCTCGTCGCGACGCTGGCCGCCCGCTTCGTGCCGGTCGTGGCGATCGACGTGCCGGACCAGTACCTGCTCGACCTCGAGCGCCTCGCCGTCACCGCGTGGTCGGCCCGGGACCGCCCGCGCGGTCGCCGCGGCCGCATGGTCGTCCCACCCGCGGCCGTCTCCGCGGTCGCCGCACGCGGGACGCGCATCGTCACCGCCGCCGCGGCCGGCGTCTGGGTCGTCGTCGCGGTCGCGGCGCCGATGCTGCTGGCCACCGCGACGCTGCCGGTCGACCGGATCGGCGCCCGCGTGATGGTGGGGCTGGCCGGGGCCGCGCTGCTGCTGGCCGCGCGGAGCTACCGCCACGTGGTCGCGCGCGGGCTGCTGCGGCTGGCCGGGCTGACCTGCTGGGCCGCCCTCACCGTCGTGCTCCTCGGCTTGCTGGACACGCCCCAGAGCGTCACGCTCGGCCTGGCCGGCGTCCTGCTGGCCGCCCTGCTCGTCGTCGTCGCCGTGGCCACGGGCCGGGGCTGGCGCTCGGCCTGGTGGTCGCGCCGGGCCGAGGTCGCCGAGGGGCTGGCCGGGGCCGGGACCATCGCCGCGGTCGTCGTCGCCTCCGGTCTGTTCCGGACCCTGTGGGAAATCAAGTTCCGTGTTTAGCGGGTAGGACCCCGGGTAGACCGCTGGTTGTCCGGATCACACACGGGTCCGGCACCGCAGGACCAGAACACTTCACACGACTCGGGTGGCCTTTCGACGTGCCGCTCACACGGAAGGGATGAGGCGACATGGCGACGCCGGAGATGAAGGCAGGCGACCAGACGCTGTCGCGTGCGGCCACGATGGTCAACAACGCGCACGGCGACTTCAACAAGCTCTCGCAGACGCTGTCCGACAACCTCCTGGCCCAGCAGGCCAAGTGGCAGGGCCAGGGCGGCAAGGCCTTCACCAGCCTCCACCAGGCGTGGAAGGAGAAGCAGGACAAGATCGTCAACGCGCTCAACGAGTTCGAGCAGTCCCTGCGCTCCACGGAGAAGGACAACATCAACACCGACCAGTCGCAGTCGGACTACATGAACAAGAACATCGACCGCCTCGGCAGCGTCAAGAACTACTGACCAGACGACCAGGACGAAGGAGAACACAGACATGACTGGCATGGGCTTCGACGGCCTCGTCGTCAACCACGGCGGCCTCAGCGAGATCACCGACCAGCTCTACAAGATGGTCAAGGACATCGACGACCGCATGAACCGGCTCGAGAGCGACCTCTCGCCGCTGGCCAGCGACTGGTCGGGTCAGGCGCAGGGCGCCTACGTCCAGGCGAAGACCAAGTGGGACACCGCGATCGGCGAGATGATGCAGCTCCTCAACGACGTGGGCCGCACGGTCGACGACTCCAACGTGGAGTACCAGAACGCCGACAAGCGGGGCGCCAACGCGTTCCAGATCGGCTGACGCACCAGGCACACCAGCACCCGCACCCGGAGGACCGGCGCGATGCGCCGGTCCTCCTGCCGCGTCCCGGGACTCCGATTAGAGTCTCGGCGGGTCACCAGTTCGGGGAGGTCGAATGAGTCAGGCGCCGGTCAGCCAGTCCGGGCTGGTCCGCGTGACGGTGTCGTCCGGCACCCGCCGCGTCGACCTCGTCCTGCCCGGTGCGGTGCCGGTCGCCGAGCTCGTCCCCGAGCTCGCCCGCTCCGGGGGTCTGCTCGACGCCGCCACGGTCTACGGCGGCTACAAGGTGGTCAGCGCCGAGGGGCGCGAGCTCGTCGCCGAGGCCGGGCTGATCAACCAGGGCATCACCGACGGTGGTCTGCTCACCGTCTCCGCCGGCGTCGACGAGGCGCCCCC
>JBMDXL010000925.1:0-3611 GCA_048594465.1 Microlunatus sp.
CACCCCGGCCTCGTAGCGGAGGTTTGTGTTCAGCGGGGCGACCAGGTAGAGCAGACCCAGCCCGAGGGCGGCCACACCCGCTCCCGCCGTCGCCACCGTCGTCCCGGCCCGGCGTGGAGTGTGCAGCACGGCGGGACGCTAGGTCGGGTGGACGACGACTCGGCGACGGGAGCGTGTCGTGTCGGTGTCGGGTGCCACACCCGGTGGCGGTGACGTGTCTAGCATCAGTGTCACCATGGCTGACGAATCGACCCCCACCCCGCCCGAACCGACCGCACACGCCGCCGAGCCGCACGGCGGCGGGTTGTCGCAGCGGTTGAACTGGCTGCGAGCCGGCGTGCTCGGGGCCAACGACGGCATCGTGTCCACAGCCGCCCTGGTGGTCGGGGTGGCCGGAGCCACGGCCGAGCGCGGCCCGATCGTGACCGCCGGGATCGCGGGGCTGGTGGCGGGCGCGATCTCGATGGCCCTCGGGGAGTACGTCTCGGTCAGCAGCCAGCGGGACAGCGAGCGGGCCCTGCTGGCCAAGGAGCGGGCCGAGCTGGCCACCTCCCCGGCCGAGGAGCTGGAGGAGCTGGCCGCTCTCTACGTGGCCAAGGGGGCCAGCCCGGAGACTGCTCGTCGGCTCGCCGAGGAGCTGACCGCCAAGGACGCCTTCGCCGCCCACGTGGACGTGGAGCTGGGCATCGACCCGGACGCCCTGACCAGCCCCTGGCAGGCGGCGCTGTCCTCGGCCGTCGCCTTCACCATCGGGTCGATCCTGCCGCTGCTGGCCATGGTGCTGTCCGGACCGTCGCTGCGGATCCCGCTCACCTTCGGCACGGTGCTGGTCGCACTGGCGATCACCGGCGCGGTCAGCGCCCGCCTGGGCGAGGCCCGGGTCGCGCCCGCCGTGCTGCGACTGGTGGTCGGCGGTGGTCTGGCGATGACAGCCACGTACGCGATCGGACGGCTGCTGGGCGCCACCGGTCTCTAGCGGGATCTCCGGGGTTCTAGCGGGATCTCCGGCCGCCGTCGCGGCACCCGTGGTCAGCCGACCTCGTCCTCGATGTTCTCGGTGGCGCGGATCCGGCCCAGGGCGGCCTCGTCGTCCCCCACGACCACCACCACCGAGCCGCCGCCGACCAGGGCGGCCAGGATGCCGTCCCGCGCCGTGGTCCAGGGCGAGGTGGGGCGCAGCAGCCGGCGCCCGGACGAGCCGTCGACAGCGGCCAGGTCCGCCTGCGTCAGGGTCGTGCCGGCCGAGTGCCACGCCGGCTGGTCCTCGGGCACGGCGACCCCGCTGAACTGGTCGGGTTGACCCCGCACCTCGAGGGAGAAGTCGTCGACCCCGTCGGGCAGCTTCTCGGCGAAGGGCAGCCCGAGCGGGTGCAGGCTGCAGGCGAGCAGGTCCGCACCGAGGTCGGCGGCCCGGTCGGCCGCCGTGGCGTACAGCGGGCCCGTCACTACCAGCCGCACCCCGGAGCCGGCGGTCTCGTCCGGTCCGTCCCGGTCGGCCGGCTCGTCGGCGGTCACCCTCACCCCGAGCGACCAGCAGGCCAGCTCCAGGCAGCCGGTGACCCAGTGCCCCGGGTGGGTGCGGGCCAGGTCGAGCAGCACGCTGTCGCCCAGGTCGAGGGCGTACTCGTCGGTCAGCAGGTGGCAGGTCTTGGCCACCCAGTTGGTCACCGTCACCGCCGACAGCTCGGTGCGCTCGCCGGTGACGAGGTCGTAGTACGTGATCAGCGGATCGGCGCCCGCCGTCGCGGTCCGTCGCCGGAGCCGCTGCGAGATCAACTGCATGGTCGAGATGCTAGGGCCGCCCGCGCCCGTGATCCGCCGGGGCAACCACTAGCCTGTGGCGATGCGTCACGTGCTCATCATGGCCGGCGGCTCGGGCAAACGGCTCTGGCCGCTGTCGAGGCAGGACATGCCCAAGCAGCTGCTCCGGATCCTGGGCGGGCAGAGTCTGCTCCGGCTCGCGTACGAGCGGTTGGAGGGCGTGGTCGACCCGTCCCGGGTGTGGGTCTGCACCGGCGCCGACTACGCGCACGTGGTCGCCGCCGAGCTGCCCGAGCTCGATCCGGCCAACATCCTGGGCGAGCCCGAGGGCCGCGACTCGATGAACGCGATCGCCTGGACCGCGGCCGTGCTCGCCGCCCGGGATCCCGAGGCGGTGATGGCGGTGGTCGCCTCCGACCACATCATGCGTCCCACAGCGGCCTTCCAGGAGGCGCTGGAGCAGGGCTTCGAGGTCGCCGAGAGCGACCCGCACGCTCTCGTCACCTTCGGGGTGGTGCCGTCCACCCCGCACACCGGCTACGGCTACCTGCACCAGGGCGAGGCGCTGCCGGACCGCCCGGACGTGCGCCGGGTGCTGGCCTTCAAGGAGAAGCCGGACCGGTCGACCGCCGAGGGCTACCTGGAGTCCGGTGACTACTGGTGGAACTCGGGCATGTTCGTCTGGCGGGCCAGCACCGTGCTCGACATCTTGAGCCAGCTGCTGCCGGACACCCACCGGCTGGTCACCGAGCTGGCCGCGCAGCCGGAGCGGCTGACCGAGATCTACCCGATGCTGGCCAAGATCAGCGTCGACTACGCCGTGATGGAGCCGGTGTCGCAGGGCCGGACCGACGCGCACGTGGTCGCGGTCCAGCTGCCGATCATCTGGCACGACGTGGGCGGCTACCCGTCGCTGCGCCGTCAGCTCCCCTGGGACGAGCACGGCAACGCCATCACCGGCACTGCGGTGGTGGTGGGCTCCCGGGACAACCTGGTCCTGAACGAGTGCGCCGACGGCCGCCTGCTGGCCGTCTTCGGCAGGACCGACACCGTGATGGTGCAGACCGACATGATCACCGTGGTCGCTCCCCTCGGGGAGTCGGAGCGGATCAAGGAGCTGGTGGTCGAGGTGACCTCCCGACTCGGTCAGTCGTACGCCTGACGAGCCCGACGGCGGGCCCGGTCGATGCGACCGCGACCGCGGACCGGCTCAGGCGCCGTTGGGCTCCGGGGAGCTCGTTGACGGGTAGGTCTGCATGAACGACGCGATCGCCGCCCCGCTCACCGCGGTGCACGCCTGGCGCACGCCCAGCTGCTTGGTGGTGTCGGCCGGGTTCGTCGGGTCGGCGGTCCAGCGGGTCAGCACCACGTTCTTCCCCTCCGGGAAGCCCGCGCCATCCGCGTCGGTCCAGGGAGCGGCGATGAACTTCTGGGTCGGGTCGTAGTCCTCGGAGGTGAAGGTCTTGGCGATGGCGGCCAACGCGTCCTTGTCCGTCTGGGGTGCGCTGTCGCGGTACCAGACCACCGTGTAGCCGTGCTCCAGGTTGTGCACCAGGGTCTCCACGGCCGGACGGTCGTCGGCGGTGT
This sequence comes from Microlunatus sp., assembly GCA_048594465.1. Lineage (GTDB taxonomy): Bacteria > Actinomycetota > Actinomycetes > Propionibacteriales > Propionibacteriaceae > Microlunatus. The sequence goes on from JBMDXL010000925.1 coordinate 3,349, forward strand.
AGAAGCGCTTGGTGAACGGCGCGGGGGAGGCGTAGTGCGGACCGGAGTCCGGCGGGGTCCGGTCGTAGGGGACCTTGGTGCCGTCGGCCACGTGGTTCTGGTTGCCCGAGGCCGGGTGGGTGGCCACGGCGTCGCAGCCCGCCGCGTCCTTGGCCACGCCCAGATCGGCCAGCGCCGCGCTGCTGGCCTGGCTGTCCTTGACCACGAGGTAGATCGGGTACGAGAGCAGTGCGGCGGCCAGCACCACGCAGATGGCCAGCAGA
>JBMDXL010000926.1:0-2934 GCA_048594465.1 Microlunatus sp.
CGCTACCTGCTGGCCGGCGCCTCCGGGTTCCTGGGCACCGCGCTCCGGGTCCGGCTGGCGTCGGAGGGGCACGAGGTGGTCCGGCTCGTCCGTCGCGAGCCGGGCTCGGCCACCGAGATCCGCTGGGACCCGGACGCCGGCTTGCTCGACGACGCGGTGCTCGACCGGGTCGACGCCGTGGTCAACCTGTGCGGGGTCGGGATCGCCGACCGCCCGCTCACGGACAAGCGCAAGGAGATCGTCCGGTCCTCGCGGATCAACCCGACCAGGACGCTGGCCGGCGCCCTGGCGGCCCGGCTCGAGCGGACCGGATCGGCGCCGGTGCTGCTGCAGGCCAGCGCGACGGGGCTGTACCCGACCGACGGCTCGGCCGAGCCGCTGACCGAGGACGCCCCGGCCGGCGACGGCTGGATCTCCCAGCTGGTGGTGGAGTGGGAGCGCGTGGCGCGGCCCGCGGCCGAGGCGGGCGTCCGGGTCGTGCTGCTGCGGACCAGCCCGGTGCTCGACGGCAGCGGTGGCCTGTTCCCCGTGATGAAGCGGGCCTGGTCCCTGGGCGCCGGCGCCGTGCTGGGCGACGGCACGCAGCACATGCCGCTGATCCAGCTCGACGACTACCTGCGGTTCGTCCTCTGGGCGGCGGAGAACGAGGAGGCGGCAGGTCCGTACAACCTCACCCTCCCCCGGCCCACCACGAACGGCGAGTTCACCGACGAGCTGGCGAGCCAGCTGCACCGACCGCGGTTCCTCAAGGCCCCCGCCGCGGTGCTGTCGACCGTGCTCGGGGACTTCGCCGACCAGCTGCTCGGCGACGTGTGGCTGCTGCCGCGGCAGGCGGAGGACCAGGGCTTCACCTTCCGGGCCCCGGACGTGGCCACGGCGATCGCGCACTCGCTGCGTCACTGACCCGTCGGCCTACACTCGCGACATGAGCCTCGACTTCCTCTACCCCGGTCCCCTGGGCACCCGCGAGGTCGACTACGTCACCGCCTGGGAGTCGCAGCGCCGGATCCACGCCGAGGTCAAGGCCGGCGAGCGACCCAGCACCGTGCTGCTGCTGGAGCACGCCAGCGTCTACACCGCCGGCAAGCGGACCGAGCCGCAGGAGCGGCCGCTGGACGGCACCCCGGTGGTCGACGTCGACCGGGGCGGCAAGATCACCTGGCACGGCCCCGGCCAGCTGGTCGGCTACCCGATCGTCAAGCTCCCCGAAGCCGTCTACGTCGTCGACTACGTCCGCCGGCTGGAGGAGGCGCTGATCGACCTCTGCGCCGAGTACGGTCTCGGCTCCGCGGCCCGGGTCACCGGCCGCTCCGGGGTCTGGCTGCCCGCCGAGGGCGGCAGGCCCGAGCGCAAGATCGCCGCCATCGGGGTCCGAGTCGCCGCCGGCGTGACGATGCACGGCTTCGCCCTCAACGTGGACCCGGACATGCGGTTCTTCGACACCATCGTCCCGTGCGGCATCACCGACGCCGGGGTCACGTCGCTGGCCGCCGAGACCGGCGAGTCGCCCGGGCTGCCCGAGGTCGCGCACGTGCTGCGTCCGCACCTGGAGCGCTATCTGTCCTTCGAACCGTACGAGCAGTCGGCCCCGCTCAGCCACGAGCCGAAGCCGGCGGTGACCTACGGGCTGGCCGTCGCCTGATCCGACCACCGGCGGGCCGGTGTGTTCGTGACCGTCGGAGGCGCGGGTCGCAGCGCGGTCGCGGCCCCTCCCTCTGGCAGGCTCGGGACCCTCAGCCGAGGTCAGGGGTGACGTGTCCGATCCGACGACAGCGTGGGCGTTGCGCACCACGGGTCTGCACAAGACGTACCCACGCCGTCGAGTCCCCACCCCGGCGGTCGACCGCCTGGATCTGAACGTCCCGGCCGGGGGTGTGCACGGCTTCCTCGGCCCCAACGGGTCGGGCAAGACCACCACCATCCGGATGGTGCTCGGACTCATCCGCGCGGACGCGGGCCGGATCGAGATCTTCGGCACCGAGGTGCCGCGGCGGCTGCCCGAGGTGGTCAACCGGGTCGGCGCCATCGTCGAGCAGCCCAAGTTCTTCCCCGCCTTCACCGCGCGCCGCAACCTGGAGCTGCTGGCAGCCGGGATCGGGGTCCCGGGACAGCGGGTCGGGGCGGTGATGGAGGAGGTCGGTCTCGCCCAGCGCGCGCGGGACCGCTACAAGACGTACTCGCTGGGCATGAAGCAGCGCCTGGCCATCGCCGCCACCCTGCTCAAGGACCCCGATCTGCTGATCTTCGACGAGCCGACCAACGGCCTCGACCCCGCCGGGATCCACGCCATCCGCCAGACCATGCGCCACCTGGCCGACCAGGGCAAGACCGTGCTGGTCTCCAGCCACGTCCTGGCCGAGGTCCAGCAGGTGGCCGACACCGTGTCGATCATCGGTCGCGGACGGCTGCTCGCCGAGGGCCGGGTCGCCGACCTGCTGGCCGAGGCCGCCAGCGGCGTACGACTGCGGGTGCCTGATCCCGTGGCCGTGCACCGCCTGCTGACCGAGTCCGGGTTCGGCTGCGTCGCCTCCGCCGACGGCGTGCTCGGCGTCACCACCGCTCCCGACGGCGCACCCGTCGACCCTGCCGGGCTCAACCGCTTCCTGGCCGACCGCGGCATCTACGCCTCCGAGCTGGTCCGCGAGCAGGCCAACCTGGAGCAGGTGTTCCTGCAGCTCACCGCCGGGGAGGCGTTGGGCGCCCCGGCAACACCCCCAGCGGCAACGCCCTACCCGCCGACACCGCCCTCCTCGACAGCACCACCGCAGGACCCAGCACCGTCCGACGGGCCGCACGGCCGGCACGACGGCGGACCGCACGACGGGCAGGTCCGGTCGTGAAGCACGCCCTGCGGGCCGAGACGCGCCGGCTGCTGAGTCGACGGATCACCCTGGTGGCCGTGCTGGTGCTGTTCGGGATGGTCGCCCTGTTCCA
>JBMDXL010000927.1:0-1573 GCA_048594465.1 Microlunatus sp.
AACGGAGTCAAGACTGGCTCGACACCCGAGGCCGGTGGTTGCCTCTCGGCCTCATTCGACGTCGGTCCTGGTCAGGTTGTGGCCGTCGTGCTGGGCAGTGAGGTCACGCTGCCGGGCCGGTACACCGCCGGCCAGGTCCTCCAGGTGTCCCTCCGGGTCACCGGGACGGGCACGACGACGATCAGCGGTTCGGTCTGGGCCGACGGCGACGCCGCCCCGACCACGCCGATGGTCAGCCGCACCGACACCACCGCCTCGCTGCAGGCGGCCGGCTCGGTGGGCCTCACGGCCTACCTGTCGGGGTCGGCCACCAGCGGCACCGTGGCCCGCTTCGGTGCCCTGACCGTCACCGACGTGCCGTGACCTGAGCAGGACAGCAGGACGGACGGGCCGTACCGCCACCCGGCGGTGCGGCCCGTCCGGCCGTCCGGCCCCGTCACGGCGGGTGACCGGGCACCGGATCCACCCGCGACGGTGTCACCCGGTCGGGACCCTTCACCCCGATGGGCAATACCGAGAGTGATCGTCGCGGCGCACGCTCGTCCTGGGCCGCACCCGGCCCGGCACTCCTCGTGAACGGTGAGACCCCGATGCGCACAGCCTCCCGCCCCGGCCGCCCGGCCCGGGTCCTGGTCGCCGCCCTGGCCGGCCTGGTCGCCGCCACCGTGGCCGGCACGGTCGCCGGCACCCCGGCCAGGGCCGAGGGCACCACCCCGACCGGGTCCACCGCCCCGGCCACCACCGTCTCCGCCGACGCCCTGCCCACCGTGCAGGTGGACGGCGTCGTGTGGTCGCAGGTGGTCGTCGGGGACACCGTCTACGTGGCCGGCCGCTTCGCCAACGCCCGCCCGGCGGGCGCAGCCGCGGGCACCAACCTCACCCCGCGGGGCAACCTGCTGGCCTACGACATCCGCACCGGCGTGCTGGTGCCCGGCTGGGCGCCCACCCTCAACGCGCAGGCGCTGACCATCACCGCCTCGCCCGACGGCTCGCGCATCTACGTCGGCGGCGACTTCACCTCGGTCAACGGCGAGACCCGCCGCCGCGTTGCCGCGCTCGACCCGGCCACCGGCGCGCTGGTCCCCGGGTTCGCCCCGGCCGTGACCGCCTCCGTGCGGGCCATCGCGGTCTCCTACGACACCGTCTACGTGGGCGGTGACTTCAACGCCGTCGGCAGCGCCGAGCGGCTGCGGCTGGCGGCCTTCTCCACCGCCGGCCAGCTGCTGCCCTGGGCGCCGTCCACCGGTGTGGGCCGCAACCGCGACGGCAGCACCGCCGCGAGCGCCGCGGTCAGCTCGCTCGCGCTGACCGCGGGCCAGGTCGTCGTCGGCGGCCGGTTCGGGTCGATCAACGGCACCGCCACCAGCGGCGTCGGCGCCGTCGACGCCGCCACCGGCGAGGTGCGGCCGTTCGCGATCGGGCAGCGGATCACCAACCAGGGCGACGACAGCGGGGTCACCAGCCTGACCACCGACGGCACCACCGTGTGGCTCTCGGCCTACGACTTCTCCGGCCCCGGCAACGCCGAGGGCGTCATCGCCGTGCAGGCGGCCGGCGGCGCCGTGGTCTGGGA
>JBMDXL010000928.1:0-4673 GCA_048594465.1 Microlunatus sp.
GGCCCTGCTGATGGTGGCCCTGTTCGGCTACCCGGTGGTCAAGAACCTGACCATGTCCTTCCAGGACTACAGCCTGAAGACGTTCTTCACCGGCAAGGCGCCGTTCGTCGGGCTGGAGAACTACGCGACCGTGGTCGCCGACCCGATCTTCACCAAGGCGCTGGCCAACACCGCGATCTTCACGGTCGCCTCGATCGTGTTCCAGTTCGTCATCGGCATGCTGCTGGCCCTGTTCTTCCACAAGAGCTTCCCGCTCAGCGGTGTGCTGCGGGCGCTGTTCCTGCTGCCCTGGCTGATCCCGCTGATCGTGGCCAGCGCCACCTGGAAGTCGATCCTCGACCAGGACACCGGGATCCTGAACGGCTTCCTGCAGGGCATCGGCCTGATCGACACCCCGATCCCGTGGCTGAGCTCGCCGGAGTACGCGCTGGTCGCGGTGATCATCGTGAACGTCTGGATCGGTATCCCGTTCAACCTGACCCTGCTCTACAGCGGGCTGCAGGACATCCCCGAGGAGCTGTACGAGGCCGGCGCCCTGGACGGGGCCACCGGCTGGCGCGCCTTCTGGCACATCACCTGGCCGAATCTGCGTGCCGTGGTGGGGGTGGTGCTGATGCTGGGCATCATCTACACCCTCAAGGTGCTGGACATCATCCTCGGACTGACCGGCGGCGGTCCGGCGAACGCCACCCAGACCATCGCCCTGCAGTCATACCAGCGCTCGTTCGTGGAGTTCAAGTTCGGCCAGGGGGCTGCGCTGAGCAACATCTTGATCGTGCTCTCGCTGGTGTTCGCGGTCATCTACCTGCGGTCCACCCGCCGCCAGATCGACGAGTGAGGAGCCGATCATGACCAAGGAAGCCCGGCGCGGGTACGTCCGCACCGCCATCGCCATCGTCCTGCTGGTGATCATGCTGTTCCCGATCTACTGGATGGTGAACGCCTCCTTCCAGGCCTCGGGCAACACCCTGAACGCCAGCCTGGTCCCCACCGACCCGAGTCTGGTCGGCTACGAGATCGCCCTCCGTGACCAGGGTCGCAACCTGCTCACCAGCCTGCTGATCGCGTCCGGCACGGTGATCATCACCCTGCTGGTGGCCACCCCGTGCGCGTACGCGCTGGCGCAGTTCCGGTTCGGCTGGGTGGGGGTGGCGCTGCTGCTCATCCTGATCACGCAGATGATCCCCGGCATCGTGATCGCCAACGGGCTCTACTCCATGTACGAGAGCATCGGTCTGCTGAACTCGATCCCCGGGCTGATCTTCGCCAACTCCACCGCCGCGGTCCCGTTCGCGATCTTGATCATGCGGTCGTTCATGCTCGGGGTGCCTCCCTCGATCGTCGAGGCGGCCCGGGTCGACGGAGCGGGCCTGTTCCGCTCCTTCATCTCCATCGTGGTGCCGATCGCCCGCAACTCGCTGATCACCGCAGGGCTGTTCACGTTCCTGTTCGCCTGGAGCGACTTCATCTTCGCCCTGACCCTGACCACCAAGGGCGACGTCCGGCCGGTCACACTGGGCATCTTCACCTACCTGGGCGCCCAGGTGCAGAACTGGGGACCGGTGATGGCCACGGCCACCCTGTCGGCCATCCCGGCCATCTTCCTGCTGGTCATCGCCCAGAAGTACATTGCCGCCGGGGCCACCGGCGGGGCCGTCAAGTAGCACCCAGTCCGAGGACCCACCTCACCGAACCGAAGGATCCGCCATGACCAGCACCGACACCACGACCCTGCGCGTCCTCGTCTGGGGCGAGAACCGCCACGAGCAGATCGAGCCGCACGTCCGGGAGATCTACCCCGACGGCATGCACACCACCATCGCCGAGGGCATCCGCGAGAATCTCGGCGACCGGGCGACCGTGACCACCACCACCCTGGACGAGCCCGAGCACGGGCTGACCGAGGAGGTCCTGGCCGCCACCGACGTGCTCGTCTGGTGGGGTCACGCCGCCCACGGCGAGGTGGCCGACGAGGTCGTCGAGCGGGTGCACCAGCACGTCCTGTCCGGTCTCGGGCTGATCGTGCTGCACTCGGGGCACTGGTCCAAGATCTTCGGCAAGCTGATGGGCACCACCTGCACCCTGCGCTGGCGCAGCGAGCAGGACCGCGAGCTGGTCTGGACGGTCAACCCGACCCACCCGATCGCCCAGGGCGTGCCGAACCCGATCATCATCCCCGCCCAGGAGATGTACGGCGAGTTCTTCGACATCCCGGCGCCCGACGAGCTGGTCTTCATCTCCTCCTTCACCGGTGGCGAGGTGTTCCGCTCGGGCTGCACCTTCCGGCGGGGCCACGGCAAGATCTTCTTCTTCTCCCCCGGTGACCAGGACTACCCCGTCTACCACCACGAGCACGTGCGCAAGGTGATCGCCAACGGCGTGCAGTGGGTGAACAGCGACCTGCCCGAGCGTGCGGTGCCGACCCTGCTGCGCTACGACACCGACGACTTCTTCAACGGCCGTGGCTACACCGGGCCGATCGAGGACCACGGCGCCGACGACGCCACCGACCAGTGACGCCGACGCCCGAACGACCGCTGCGGCTGGTCCAGGTCGGCGCCGGGGGGATGGGTCGGGCCTGGCTCGCCACCATCGCCGCGAACCCCGACGTCGAGCTGGTCGGTCTGGTCGACCTGTCCACCGAAACCGCGACGGCGGCCGCCGCCGAGCACGGTTTTGCGAGCGTCGCCGTCGGTCGGTCGGTGGCCGAGCTGCTCGATGCCGGGCTGGCGGTGGACGCGGTGGTCGACGTGACAGTGCCGGTGGCCCACCACCCGGTGAACACCGCGGCCCTGGCCGCCGGTCTGCCGGTGCTGTGCGAGAAGCCGCTGGCCGAGTCGGTGGCGGAGTGCCTGTCCATGGTGGCGGCTGCCGAGCGGTCCGGTCAGCTGCTGATGGTGTCGCAGTCCCGGCGGTACTGGCGGGCGGTCAGCACCCTGCGGGGGCAGCTGGCCGCGCTGGGCCCGGTCGCCTCAGCGTCCTGCCGGTTCTTCAAGGCGCCGCACTTCGGGGGCTTCCGGGACGCGATGGCCCACCCCCTGCTGATCGACATGGCCATCCACCAGTTCGACCTGGCCCGGCTGCTGATCGGGTCCGAGCCGACGGCGGTGTACTGCCGCTCCTACAACCCGTCCTGGAGCTGGTACGCCGGCGACGCGGCGGCCGCGGCGGTCTTCGAGTTCGGCGACGGGGTCACGTTCACCTTCGACGGCAGCTGGTGCGCACCCGGCGTGGAGACCTCCTGGAACGGCGACTGGCGCTTCGGCACCGGCCGCGGCACGGCCACCTGGGACGGCGACCAGGCGCCGGTGGCGGAGACCGACGAGGGCGTACGGCTGCCGGCCGAGCTGCCCGACGAACCGGAGCAGATCGCCGGTTCGCTGGCCGAGTTCGTCCGGGCGTTGCGCGCCCGCGCGGCGGGGGAGGACGTCGTCCCCAGCGGCGAGGTGCACACCAACGTGCTCAGCGTCGTGATGGTGGAGGCGGCGGTCCGCTCGGCCGAGACCGGGCAGCGGGTCGAGCTGGCCACCGTGGTGGAGGACGCGTACGCGGAGGCGCTGGCGTCCGAGCAGGATCCGGGCGTCCGCGAGGTTCTGGCAGGGTGGACGTCGGTGCTGGCGGTGGTCGGGCTCAGCGGGCCCGACCGGGCAACCGACAGGTCGACGCCGGCAGGGGTGCCGACCGGATCGGGAGAGGTGCGATGAGCGAGCAGACGCTGCGGGTGGGGATGGTCGGGTACGCCTTCATGGGCGCGGCCCACTCCCAGGGGTGGCGCAACGCGCCCCGGTTCTTCGACCTGCCGAGCCGGATCGAGCTGACCGCGGTCGCCGGACGGAACGCCGACGCGGTCGCCGCGGCGGCGGACCAGCTCGGCTTCGCCAGCACCGAGACCGACTGGCGGGCGCTGATCGAGCGGGACGACATCGACCTGGTCGACATCTGCACCCCGGGCAACCTGCACGCCGAGATCGCTGTCGCGGCGCTGCAGGCCGGCAAGCACGTGCTGTGTGAGAAGCCGCTGGCCAACACCGTGGCGGAGGCCGAGCAGATGGCGGCCGCGGCCCGGGAGGCCGCGACGCGGGGCGTCCTGGCGATGTGCGGCTTCAGCTACCGACGGACCCCGGCGCTGGCGTACGCGAAGCAGCTGATCGACGAGGGCCGGATCGGCACCGTCCGCCACGTCCGCGGGCAGTACCTGCAGGACTGGCTGAGCGACGCCGACGCCCCGATGACCTGGCGGCTGGACAAGGCGACATCGGGTTCGGGGGCGCTCGGCGACATCGGGGCGCACCTGATCGACACCACCCAGTGGCTCACCGGTCAGTCCATCAGCGGGGTCTCCGCCCTGCTGGAGACGTTCGTGCACTCGCGGCCACTGGCCGGCGAGCGGTCCGGTCTGGGCGGTCACGGCGACACCTCCGAGGGCGCTCCCCGGGGTGAGGTGACGGTCGACGACGCGGCGCTGTTCACCGCTCGCTTCGACGGCGGGGCGATCGGCTCGTTCGAGGCCTCCCGCTTCGCCCTCGGTCACAAGAACGCGTTCCGGGTCGAGGTCAACGGCACCGACGGCTCGGTCGCCTTCGACTTCGAGGACAACAACGTGCTGCAGTTCTTCGACGGGCGGGACGCGGCTGGTCAGCAGGGCTTCCGCCGGATCCTGGTCTCCGAGCCCG
>JBMDXL010000929.1:0-2286 GCA_048594465.1 Microlunatus sp.
GGGTACCGCTCGGCTGAGCGGGATCTGGCTTCGTGGTGGGAAACGGTCCCTGGACGGTGCCCGGGTGAGTCGGATGTGGCTTCGTGGTGGGACGTGCCCCTTCGGGTGCGGATCCCGAGCGCGGGAACGCTCAGGCCGAGACGGATGTGAGGGCCCAGCGCAGGCCCGCCAGGGTGGTCCGGGTGAGGGGCCGGCTGATCACGCGGTCGGTGATCGGCAGGGTGGGCAGCTCGAGCATCGAACGCGCCCAGGCGGGCAGGCTGGCGATCGCGCCGACGGTCATCGAGCGGTAGCCGACCTGCTCGACGGGCGACAGCGGCGGGTGCTTCAGCAGCAGGTCGCGCGCCTCCCGGGCCTCGTCGGTCATCCGCAGGTTCGGTCGGTAGTCCGCGAGCAGGGTGGTCAGCGCGGTCGCCGTGGTCGGCGGATCGAGCACGCCGAGCCGTCGGGCCGTGCCGGCGGCCTGCTCGACGTAGCGGTCCCGCTCGGCCGCGGTCAGCGGGGCGGCACCGAACTGGTCGTGGGTGGCCAGGAAGCTCTCGATCTCGGCGACGTGCACCCAGGCCAGCAGCTCCGGCTCGTCGGCCCGGTAGGGCAGCCCGTCGGCCGTGTGACCCTGGATCCGGCTGTGGATCCGGTTGATCGTGGTGATCATCTTCTCGGCCGCCGGGATGGTCCCGTACGTGGTGGTGGCCAGGAACGCGCTGGTCCGCTGCAGCCGTCCCCACGGGTCCCCGCGGAAGCCGGAGTGCTGGCTGACCGCCGCCATCGCCCGCGGATGCAGTGACTGCAGCAGCAGCGCCCGGATGCCGCCGACGAACATCGACGCGTCCGCGTGGACGCGCCAGATGGGGTCCTCCGGACCGAACCACCGCGGTCCGGGGGCCTCGAAGATCCTGGTGTGGGCGGACTCGAAGTCCGGACCGGCGATCCGCTTCCGGACCACGGCGGCGGCTCCGGTGCGCAGGCGAGCGAGGAAGGTCACACCCGTGGTTCCTCGCGAGCGCGGCTCCCGGACGCAGACCGCCGGTCAACGGGTTTGGGTCCGGGCGCCAGATGTGGAACCGTTGACCCGCCATGCTGGTAGCCAAAGACCTCGAGATCCGCGCGGGTGCACGCCTGCTGCTGGAGCACGCCACCTTCCAGATCGCCACCGGCGACAAGATCGGGCTCGTGGGCCGCAACGGCGCCGGCAAGACCACCTTGACCAAGATCCTCGCGGGTGAGGCGGCCCCCGCCGCCGGCTCGGTCACCCCGGGAGGCCAGGTCGGCTACCTGCCGCAGGACCCGCGGACCGGTGACCTCGACGTGCTGGCCAAGAACCGGATCCTGTCCGCGCGCGGTCTGGATTCGGTGGTGGCCCGACTCCGGGACGCCGAGCTGGCCATGGCCGACGACTCGCCCGAGGTCCAGGACAAGGCGATGGCCAAGTACGCCCGGGCCGAGGCCGAGCTGGCGGCTGCCGGTGGCTACGCCGCCGAGTCCGAGGCGGCCCGGATCGCCAGCAACCTGGGTCTGCCCGAGCGGGTGCTGCACCAGCCGCTGCGGACGCTCTCCGGTGGGCAGCGACGTCGGGTCGTGCTGGCCCGGATCCTGTTCTCCGGGGCCGAGACGCTGCTGCTCGACGAACCCACCAACCACCTGGACGCGGACTCGATCGGCTGGCTGCGCACCTACCTGCAGGGCTACAGCGGCGGGTTGATCGTGATCAGCCACGACGTCGGTCTGCTGGCTGCCACAGTGACCAAGGTGTTCCACCTGGACGCCAACCGGGCCGAGCTCGACATCTACGCGATGGACTGGAAGCGCTACCTGCAGCAGCGGGAGACCGACGAGAAGCGGCGCCGCCGGGAGCGGATGAACGCCGAGCGCAAGGCCGACCAGCTGATGACGCAGGCCGACAAGATGCGGGCCAAGGCGACCAAGGCCGTGGCCGCGCAGAACATGGCTCGGCGGGCGGAGCGGTTGCTGGCCGGCATCGAGGGCGAACGGGTGGCCGACCGCGTGGCCAAGATCAGGTTCCCCGACCCGGCGCCCAGCGGGAAGACCCCGCTCACCGCTGTCGACCTGAGCAAGTCGTACGGCTCGCTGGAGGTCTTCACCGGCGTTGATCTTGCCATCGACCGGGGGAGTCAGGTCGTCATCCTCGGCCTGAACGGTGCCGGGAAGACGACGCTGCTGCGCATCCTCGCCGGGCTCGAGCAGTCCGACACCGGCGGTGTACGTCCGGGCCACGGCCTGCGGCTCGGCTACTACGCGCAGGAGCACGAGACGCTCGACACGAAG
>JBMDXL010000093.1:0-3121 GCA_048594465.1 Microlunatus sp.
ACCTGGCCACCCGGATCTGGTGCCTGGTCATCGACAAGCTGCCGGACCTGGCCGAGCACGTCCGCGAGCACGCGGCGCTGCTGGAGGCGATCGCGGACGGCGACGGCGACACCGCGGCCGCGCTGGCTCTGGAGCACGTCACCGGGTTCGAGAGGGCCATCCGCCGCGTGCTCTGAACGGCGGACGGCCCTCGACGATCCAGGCCGGCCGGTGGATCAGTTGAAGTCGTTCGGGTGCGAGCCCAGCCGGTTGTCGGCGTTGACCCCCGAGATCGCCGTGACCTGGTCGGCGGAGAGCTCGAAGTCGAACACCTCGAAGTTCTCCTTGATCCGCGCCGGCGTGACGGACTTGGGGAACACGACCCGTCCGAGCTGCAGGTGCCAGCGCAGGATCACCTGCGCCGGCGTGCGCCCGGTGGCCTCGGCGATCTCCCGCACCGTCGCGTTCTCCAGATCGGCGGACAGGCCCAGCGGGCTGTACGCCTCGGTGATGATCCCGAGCTCGTCGTTGACCGCGATGATGTCTTCCTGGGTCAGCGTCGGGTGCACCTCGATCTGGTTCACCGCGGGCACGACCGACCCCTCGGCGAGCACCCGACGCAGGTGCTCCTCGGTGAAGTTCGAGACACCGACCGACCGGGACAGACCCTCGGCCTGCACCTTCTCGAGCCCGTGCCAGGCGGCGACGTAGTTGTCGCGGGCGGGCGTAGGCCAGTGGATGAGGTAGAGGTCGACGTAGTCCAGGCGCAGCTTGGCCAGGCTGTCGGTCGCGGCGCGGACGGCCGCGTCGACCCCGTGGCTGTCGTTCCACAGCTTGGTGGTGACGAACAGCTCCTCGCGCGGGATGCCGGAGTCGGCGATGGCCTGGCCGACACCCTCCTCGTTGCCGTAGATGGCCGCGGTGTCGATGTGCCGGTAGCCGATCTCCAGGGCGGTGGCGACCGAGGCGACGATGTCCTCGGTGGACACCTGCCACACGCCGAAGCCGAGCTGGGGGATGCGGTGGCCGTCGTTGAGGGTCAGGGTGGGCACGTCGGACATGGCTGTCTCCTGCGTCGATGGGGTGGGGTACGGCCGCGTCGGTCGCGGCGGCCGTCTGCCAGGGTACCCAGTCGGACCGGAGTCAATCGGGCCGCTGTGGCGCCGGTCGCCGCGACTCCGGCAAGGGACGAGCAGCGCGGCAGGTGAGTAGGGTCACGGGGTGGTCGACGTCCCCGCTGCCCTCCGTGCCCGGGCCGAGGGACGTCCGTCCTGGGACGACTGGCTGGCCCGGGCACCGAGGCTCAGCGACGATCTGATCGACGAGTGGCGACTGCGGGTCGACGGCGCGACGCTGTCGGGGAACTGCGCGATGGTGGTGCCGGTGCGCACCGAGGACGGGCGCGCCGCGGTGCTGAAGATCACCTGGCCGCACTGGGAGGCCGAGACCGAACACCTCGCGTTGCGGGCCTGGCAGGGCGACGGGGCGGTCGAGCTGTGGCGCGCCGACCCCCGTCGGTTCGCGCTGCTGCTGGAGCGAGCCAGCACCGACCGGGATCTGCACGCCCTCGGGGTCTTGGACGCCTGCGAGGTGATCGCCGCCCTCTATGCCCGTCTGCACGTGGCTCCGCTCCCCCAGACCCGCCGGCTCAGCGATCTCTGCCGGGAGTGGACGGAACGGCTACCGCCGCTGCACGACTCCCACCTCCTCTCCCGTCGCTTCGTCAGCCAGGCCGAGCGGCTGCTGCGCGACTTCGCCGACGACCCCGGGACCGACCGGTCCTTGATCCACAGCGATCTGCACTACCTCAACGTGCTGGCCGCCGAGCGGGAGCCGTGGCTGGTCATCGATCCCAAGCCGCTGGCGGGCGACCCGGCGTACGAGGTCGGGCCGCTGCTGGGCAACCGGTGGGAGGAGATCATGGCCGCGACCTCGCCCCGGCAGGCGCTGCTGAACCGGCTGTTCACCGTGGTCGACGTCGCTGGTCTGGACGAGGACCGCGTCCGGGACTGGGTGGTCGTCCGCGAGGTCTGCAACGTGCTGTGGACCTTCGAGGAGCATCTCCGGGACGGGTCCCCGCTCCAGCACGACTGGGTGACGGCGGCGACCACGATCCTCAAGGCCGTCCAGCGCTGAGCGGGTCGTTTGAGGTTGTGTGCAGGTCGCTGGAGGACGCAGGGCGGCGAGATCAGCGCTTGCCGCGACGCATCGACTGGAACGCGATCCCGAAGGCCACCCCGCCCGTGGTGATCTTGGTCCACCAAACCGAACCGGCGCTTCAGCTGATGGTGATCTTGTCGTCGTCCGGTTGGCACGGTAGCGGGTTCAGGTCCGAACGAGGGGGTCCGGTGGTCGCCAGTGAGCCAGCCGGATCCGAGGGTTCAGGACGGGTCGTCGGTCCGGGTCGATCCATCGGGGTGGGATCCAGACGGGAAGTCGGTCAGTGTTGAGTCGGCAGGTCCAGCCGCCGGTCTGGAAGTGGCGGTGGTGGTAGCGACACAGCAGGGTCAGGTTGTCCAGATCGGTCGGGCCGCCGTCCTGCCAGGCCACGATGTGGTGCCGTTCGCACCACGACGGGTCGGTGTCACAACCCGCGAACGAGCAGCCGCCGTCGCGGGCGATCAACGCCACCGTCTGGGCCCGGGACGCGATCCGCCGGGTCCGGCCCAACGCCAGCACCGCCCCCGCCGGGGTCGCCGCCACCGCCACCACCTCCGCCTGAGCCAACGCGACCGGCACGCTCACCGCCGTCCCGTCGCCGCGGCGAGCCACACCCTGCCGGGTGACGTCGTCGGCGTAGGACATGACGATGACCACCGTGGTCGGGGTCCCCCCGGTCTCCGGCAGCTGATCGCTGCGCAGCAACCGGTCCACCACATCCTCCACCGCATCATGACGCCGTTGCCCCCGGCTGCGGCGGTCCGAATCCCCACCAGGAACCGGAGCAGCCTTCGGAACCATCAACGGCTCCAGCAGGGCAGCGAGCCTCTGACCGAGTTCCGGGGTCAACCGGACGTCCCCGACCCACGCCCCGTCCGCCCGCTGCTTCAGGTGGAAGAACCGCCGCTCAGCGTGTTCGTGTTCGTCGACCGGCGCGACCCCGTCGGGGTCGATCGCATCCACGACCCGGGCCGCGACCACC
>JBMDXL010000930.1:0-3412 GCA_048594465.1 Microlunatus sp.
TGGCCCGGGCCCCGGCCGCCCGCGCGAAGGCCATGGCGTCCTCGCCGTCGCCCAGCAGCCAGTGAGCGGTGCTTCTCCCGACGAACAGCCACGCGTGGTCGACCGGACGTGCCTGCGGGTCAGCGGCCTCGTACGCCTCCAGCGCGCGGGAAGGTTCCCCCTGCAGGTAGTGGACGTGCCCGATGCGGAAGGCGACGGCGGCGTCAGTCGACCGGTCGCCGGACTGGTCCATCCGACGGTAGGTGGCCAGCGCCGCGTCCAGGTTGCCTTCGGCGCGCTGCGCATCGCCGAGCACGAGCCGCAGCCGACGCTCGACCGGTAGCCCTGGTTGGCTGCGCAGGAACTCGACGGCGTCCCCGGCACGCCCGCACAAGATCAGCTGTCGGCAGCGAGTGACCACGTCGTCCACCGGCTCGTTGCCGTCGGGCATCGCCTCACCTCCCCTTCTGCTGTTGCAGACACGGAGGGAAGGACCTTGGTTCAGATACCGGTGTGTAGACACGGTCTCGATCCATCGCACTCGCGCCGTGCCACGTACATCGGTACGCGGACCCGCCGGTGAGGACGATCTCTATCGACCACTGCGCTGAGCTGGCTCGTGAACTTGAGATCGACTGACCTCCAGGCGACCGGTCACCTGGAGACAGCACGAGGCTCGCGGCTCGGAACCGGTTCCCCGAGGCTCGCTGAGGACGCCTTCTGCTGCAACCCGAGCCATCCAGCCGTTGCCTGGCATCACGACAGCACCTCGCGGAGCTTCGCGGCGAACGCCTCGGGTTGTCCTGGGTAGGGTCCCTCGGCTGCGGTGAAGCCGGCGTGGTGGCTGGGGAAGATGGTGACGTCGCGACCGAGCCGCTGCGCGAGGCCGTGACTGCCCCGCGCCGCGACCTCATGGCCGGAGCCGACACCGACCGCGATGTGCACGCGGTCGCCGAGAGCGAGCAGCCCGTCGTAGTCCGGAACGTAGGCGTTGACGGCAGGCATGTTGCGCATCAGCGGGTCGGTGCGATCGCCGTCGTCGTCGCTGCTCATGCCGAACTGTGCTGGGTCGGGAGCCGGCCGATCGAGGTAGTCGGCCGTCAGCGGTTCGGGCTCCATGACCAAGGCCATGAACTTCGCCATCGCCGGCCCGCCGCCGTCACGCTGGTACGTGTCACGGATGTCCTGGCAGGCGGCGAGCACGAGGTCACCGTCGCTGAGGACGTCGACGAACGGTGGCTCGTGCACGACCGCCCGGCGGACGTCACCCGGGTGCGCCTGGAGCAGGGCCAACAGGCACACGGCGCCACCGCTGGAGCCGAACGCGTCGACCGGGCCGACGCCGAGGTCGTCGATCACGCGGTGGAGATCGTCAGCATGCAGCTCGGCGGTCATCGGCGCCGTACCGGTGGGATTGCGGCCCGCACCACGCGGATCGATCGTGACCACCGGACGGTCGCTGAGCTGCGCGGCGAGAGCGCCGAACGCGGCGGCGTCCATCGGGTTGGCGAAGGCCAGCAGCGCCGGCGCGCTGGGGGTCGCTGTAGCCAGGTCGCCGTGGACGTCGTAGTGGATGGTGTCGTCGCCGGTGCCGACGGTGTGCGTGGTCATCATGTCGTGCTGACCAGCGCCAGCGTCCGAACTCATCGCCCCAGGCGGCTCCGCCCCTCAGGCGGTCCGGCATCGAGGGCCTGCCGGGCCGCGGCTTCGGCGCATCCCTCGGTGACCATGCCTGCCACCGGACATGTGTTTACCTGAACAGACTATCTGCGTAGGTTGACTCCTGCACCACAGGTGCAGCACACCATCGCCTGGGGGAAATCGTGACCGAGACCGCTACGTCGCCGCCGAAGATGTCGTTGCTGACCACCGAGGGCCGGGCCGCATTGCCGTTCCGACGGCGGGTGGGGGCAGCGTTCGCGGTGATCATCGCCCTGCACGTTCTGGGCCTGGGCCTGCTCACACTGGGGGTGGTGGCCGGGACCGCAGGGGCGGTCACCGTCGGGGTGGCGAGCATCGCCTACCTGCGCGGGCTCATCCACTCCTTCGACTTCGACCACGTCTCGATGATCGACAACTCCACGCGCAAGTTCGTCACCGAGGGTCGCAATCCCGCCTCAGTCGGTCTCGCGTTCTCCGCCGGCCACTCCACCGTGGTCATCTTGACCGGCATCCTGGTCATTGCCGGCGCGGGATTCATCCGCACCGCGTTGACCGAGGAGTCCGGCGCTGCCCGGGTGCTCGGCATCATCGGCTTGTCGGTGTCTGGTCTCTACCTCGTCCTGGTGGCGATCGCGAACCTGGCCACCTTCATCCAGGCTCTGAAGCTGAAGGCCGCCCTCAAGCGTGACCCGGACCTGGAGATCCCGGCCGAGGCGCTGACCCCGAGGGGTCCCGCCGCGCGGGTGATGACCGCGCCGCTGGCCAAGATCAGGCATCCCCGTCACATCTACGTGATCGGCTTCTTGTTCTCCCTCGGCTTCGACACCTCCAGCCAGAGCGGGGTGCTGATCCTCACCGCGGGCGCCGCCCTCGCCGGCGCGTCGCTGGTGTCGTTGCTGTGCCTGCCGATCCTGTTCACCGCCGCCATGACCCTGGGTGACACCACCAACGGATTGTTGATGTTGAAGATGTACACCTCGGCGCAGGAGAACCCCGCCCGCAAGATCAACTACAACTTGATCATCACCGGCGTCGGGATCGTCTCCGGCCTGCTCGTCGGCTCGATCGCCGCCGCGACCCTGCTCACCGAGCAGGCCGGTGTCACCTCCGGCTTCCTGGAGGCCATTGCCTCGATCGACACCGAGTACGCCGGCTACCTGTTGGCCGGCTTCTTCGTGGTCGTCTTCATCGTCGCCGCCATCATGTGGCGTCGCCTCAAGGACCCCGCCCGCCACCTCGCTTCTGGCTCGTGACCCCGTGTCGGCACGGCGTACGACTCGACCCCTTCCCCGGGCGAGCTGGCCTCGTCGCCCTCTTCCGGAGAAGGCGGTGGATGAGTTCTCGTAGACTCCGCGCCATGACCCACCCCCTGAGCGGCGCGCCGCGTCCGGTCCGGGGTGGGTGGCGCCTTGTGCGGGCCGGCGTACTGGGCGGCAGCTCGGTGTTGTTGGCGGTCGGGGCGCATCTGCTCGGCGGTGGCGTGGGCCCGAGTGCGGCCGTGGTGGCGCTGACGGTCTGTCTGGCCGGGTTGATCGCGGTGTCGGTGACCGCCCGGGCGTGTCGGCTGCCGTTGCTGCTGACCGTGTTGGGACTGGAGCAGGCAGGTCTTCATCTGCTGTTCGGTGCGACCTCCGCGGCGGCTTCGTGTGGTCCCGGGCCCGGTCCCGCCGCTCACGGTCTGCATGCCGGGGCGATGTGTGTCTCACCCGCCGGCCACGCAGGTATGGCTGAGCCGGGTCTGAGCATGGTGGTGGCCCACGTGGCCGCCGTC
>JBMDXL010000931.1:0-4440 GCA_048594465.1 Microlunatus sp.
GAGGTGGCCGAGCTCGCCGCTCTCGTCGCCCGCGTCGCGTGAACGCCTCCACCGCCACCGAGCGGGTCCGCGCCAGCGCGCTGTCCGCCCCGGACGCCACCCGGCTCGCGGCAGCCGCCGGCAGCTCGACCGTGGACCGGATCGCGCACCTGAAGCTGTCCTCGATCACCCTGCCGCTGGCCACCCCGATCAGCGACGCCAAGGTGCTGACCGGCCGCCAGAAGCCGATGACCGAGGTCGCGTTCCTGTTCGTCGAGGTGACCACCCAGCACGGTCACACCGGGATCGGCTTCTCCTACTCCAAGCGGGCCGGCGGGCCGGGGCAGTTCGCCCACGCGCAGGAGATCGCCGACGTCGCCCTCGGGGAGGACCCGAGCGACATCGGCAAGCTGTGGACCAAGCTGGCCTGGGCCGGCGCCTCGGTCGGCCGCAGCGGACTGGCCACCCAGACCATCGCCGCCTTCGACATCGCGCTGTGGGATCTCAAGGCCAAGCGGGCCGGGCTGCCGCTGAGCAAGCTGCTGGGCAGCCACCGCGACTCGGTCCGCACCTACAACACCTCGGGCGGGTTCCTGCACACCCCGATCGAGCAGGTCCTCGAGAACGCGGCCGCCGCCCTGGAGAGCGGCATCGGCGGCATCAAGCTGAAGGTGGGACAGCCGGACTGGCGTACCGACGTGGCCCGGGTCAGCGCGGTGCGCGAGCACCTCGACGACGACGTGCCGCTGATGGTGGACGCCAACCAGCAGTGGGACCGCGCCTCGGCGATCAGGATGGGCCGGATCTTCGAGGAGTTCGGCCTGGTCTGGATCGAGGAGCCCCTGGACGCGTACGACGCCGAGGGCCACGCCCAGCTGGCCCGCGCCCTGGACACCCCGATCGCCACCGGCGAGATGCTGGCCAGCGTGGCCGAGCACGCCCGCCTGATCGAGGTCGGCGCCGCCGACATCGTGCAGCCCGATGCGCCCCGGATCGGCGGCATCACCCAGTTCCTGAAGCTGGCCGCGCTGGCCGAGTCCAAGCAGCTGGAGATCGCCCCGCACTTCGCCATGGAGATCCACTGCCACCTGGCGGCCGCGTACCCGATCGAGCCGTGGGTCGAGCACTTCGACTGGCTGGATCCGTTGTTCAACGAGCACCTGGAGACCCGCGACGGCCGGATGTGGTTGTCCGACCGGCCCGGTCTCGGCTTCACCCTCAGCGAGCAGGCCGCCGCCTGGACCGTGGCGACGGCCGAGGTCGGCCGTCGTCCCTGACGACGACCGGTCCCGGCCCGAGACCCACCTGGTCCCGACGAGCGCTCAGGCCGCCTCGGCCAGGGCGAGCATCTTGGCCCGGCCGCGGGTGAAGGCGCTCTCGGCCGCCTTGAGACTGATCTGCAGCCGCTCGGCCGTCTCCCGCACGCTGTAGCCGTCGGCCCGGGTCCGCAGCACGTCGCGCTCGCGCGGGGACAGCTCGGCCAGTCGGCTGTGCAGCCGAGCGCCCAGCACCCGGTCGCAGACCGTGTCCTCGAACCCACCGTGGGCTCCGGTCCACAGCCGCGGAGCGGTCCGCCGGGCCCGGGCGTTCGCCCGGTGCCGATCGACGCACAACCGGGTCACCACCGTGGTCAGGAAGGCGCCCACCCGCTCCGACTCGAGCCCGCTGAAGGCCAGCGCGCGGATCAGCGACTCGTGCGCGCAGTCCTCCGCCTCACTCGGGTCACCGAGCTTGCCGGTGGCCACGCGCACCAACCGCTCCCGGTGCGGCAGCAGCAGCGCCCACCGTTCCTCGCTGTGAGGGCTGGTGGTCGCCCTCTCGTCCCGGTCCCGCTCCCCGTTCATGTCGTCCCCTTGCTCTCGCATTCACCATGTATGTCAGATACAGGTAGCATCTGAACAGGTCATGGAAGAAGAGGTGACGACCGGGTCGTGAATACATCACCGGTGCGGACGACGGGGACGGCTGCGGCCGGCCACCGGCTCTCCGCCGTGCGTCGTCCCGATCCCCGCGCGGCGGCGGTGGTGACGATCCTGCTGGTCGTCGGCGTCCTGCACGTCCTCCCGTGTGTCGCCCTGATCGCTCCGGACCGGCTCCTCACCCTCTACGGCGTGACCCGCCTGGACGACGACCTGCTGGTCCTGCTGCGCCACCGAGCGGTGTTGCTCGGGCTGCTCGGTCTCTTCCTGCTCGGCGCGATCCCCCGGCCGGACTGGCGTCGCCCCGCGCTCGGCGGCGCCCTGCTGAGTACGGTGGTCTTCGTGCTGCTGGCCCTTACCGTGCCCACCTCCGTCGAGATCGGCCGGGTGGCGACCATCGACCTGGTCGCGCTGCCGCTGATCGTGGTCGGGCTGCTGCTCAGTCGTCGACCCACGGCCCCCCGGTCGGCCGATGCCGCCTGAGACCACCACGGAGGCCGCGGAGACGGCGCCGCTGACCCGACGGGACCGCTTCGCCCTGCAGACCCGGCGGGAGCTGCTGGATGCGGCGGTCGCGTGCTTCAGCACCGAGGGGTACGCCGCCACCTCGCTGACCGACATCGGCCGGCGCGCCGAGGTCACCCGCGGCGCGGTCTACCACCACTTCGAGAGCAAGCAGGCGCTCTTCGAGGAGGTGCTGCTCGAGCAGCTGGTGACCGGCGTGGCGGAGCTGCGGGCGGCCACCGTCGGCGACGACCCGGCCGTCCGGGCCGCCTCGGCCCTGACCGCGTTCCTCGACCTCTGCTCCACCGAGCCGTTCCGCACCATCGTGATGGAACAGGGACCGGTCGCCCTGGGATGGCGGCGATGGCGGGAGCTCGACCAGGGCCACACCCTGCAGGTGATCCAGGACCACCTGGAGGCGCTGGCGTCCGAGGGCGTCATCGCGGTCGACGTGACCCCCGTCCTCGCCCAGCTGCTCTACGCCTGCCTGCACGAGGCCGCGGACCTGGTCGCGCACGCGCCCGCCGAGCAACGCGACGCGCTGCAGGAGGAAGCCGTCGGTGTGGTGCTGCGGTTCCTGGCCGGGCTGGGCCCCGTCGACCGCTGAGCCGCCGCCCGCCACCCATGAGCCGCCGGTGGGCCGATCGCCGGTGAGCCGGCGGCCCGACTCGACTCAGACGAGTGGCCGCGGGTCGAAGGTGACCCGGATCCGGGTGATCACGCCGTTCTCGACGTGGCTCCAGTTGGCGGTCGGGATCGGCGGCGTGGTCGCGGTGATCAGATCGAACCAGGTCACCGCGTCCGGTCCCTCCACCACCCGGGTGTGCAGCACCAGGTCCGTCATGATCGACTCGGCCATCCCCCGCAGGCCCGCCAGACAGGCGTCCGCACCGTCGGCCACCCCCAGCACCCCGACGAACTCCACGTCGGGCGCGAGCACGGTCCGCAGCCGGTCGAAGTCCCGGTCCCGCCAGGCCTCGAAGTAGGTCGTGACGGCGGCTCGAGTGGTTTCGGTCTCGTTCATCTCTCGTCCTCTCGTTGGTCCCGAGAACCAGACTGCTCCTCCCCCAGCCATCTGTCCAACAGCAGATATTGATAGGTACTATGCTCAACGCATATGGAACTGCACCAGCTCCGCTACTTCCTGGCGGTGGTCGACGAGGGATCCTTCACGGCCGCGGCGGACGTCATGCGCGTCGCGCAGTCAGGCATCAGCACCCAGGTGCAGAAGCTGGAGCGCGAGCTCGGCGTCACCCTGATCGACAGGTCCGCCCGCCGGATCACCGTGACTCCGGCGGGTCTCGCGTTGGTGCAACCGGCCCGGGACGCCGTGGCGTCGGTGGCGGCGGTGACCGAGACCGCCCAGGCGATCCGCGGCCTGGTGGTCGGGACGCTCCGGGTCGGGACCGTCACGGGACTGGTCTGGCCGCCCTTGTTCGACGCCCTGGCCGCCGTCCACACCGCCCATCCGGGCGTCGACCTGCACCTGCGCGAAGGCACCTCCGCCGATCATCTGACGGCGCTCCGGGAGGGCGGGCTCGATGTGGCCGTGGCGGCCTGGGCCGACGAGGAGCCGTACGGGGTGGAGTTCTCGGTGATCGTCGAGGACCCGCTGGTGGCGGTGGTGGCCCGCGACCACCCCTGGGCCGAGCGGACGGACGGGGCAGCGGATCGGGCACCCACCGTGACCCGCGAGGACCTGTCCCGTGACGACCTGATCGCGCTACCGGTCGGCACCGGCTCGCGGAGCGCGCTGGACGCGCTGTGGTCCGCGAGCCCGGGACGGACCGCGCAACCGCGCTGGGAGGTGGCCACTCCCGCCTACGTCCAGCTGCTCGCCGGTCGGGGGCTCGGTGTCGGCGTGGTGAGCCGGACCACTGCGGCGGACTGGGACGACCTGGCCGTGCTGCCGATCGCAGATCCCGGTGCCCGTTCCCGTCTGGGGGTGGTCTGGCGGTCCTCCCCCAGCCCGGCAGCGCGGGCTCTGCTGCCCCACCTGCTCGGGCCCGGCTGAGGGCGGCCTACTCCGTGGGCTCCC
>JBMDXL010000932.1:0-2030 GCA_048594465.1 Microlunatus sp.
GCCAGCCGGGCGACCGGTCAAGATCATCTGCCACCATCGACGCCATGGCGATCTCTGACGAGTCCGTACGGATCGAGTGGCGGTCGGCGGTCTCCGACGCGGAGCTGGTGGACCTCACCGACTCGCACGGAGGGCAGGCGCAGGTCGGCTGGTGGGATCGTGTCCGTCCCCACTCGCTGGGC
Source organism: Microlunatus sp. (assembly GCA_048594465.1). GTDB lineage: Bacteria > Actinomycetota > Actinomycetes > Propionibacteriales > Propionibacteriaceae > Microlunatus. Next base: position 183 of record JBMDXL010000932.1, read on the forward strand.
TGGGTGACGGCCCGCACCGAAGCCGATGGGGCGCTCGTCGGTTTCGTCAACGTGGCCTGGGACGGGGCGGACCACGCCTTCCTGATCGACACCAAGACCCGACCGACTCATCAGCGCCAGGGCCTGGGTGTCGCTGTCGTCCGCCGGGCGATCGCCGAGGCGCAGGCTGCGGGGTGCGAGTGGCTGTTCGTCGACTTCGAACCGGCGCTGGAGCCGTTCTACATCGAGGCCTGCGGCTTCCGGACCACCGCCGCCGGCCTGGTCCATCTCCCCGGCTGGTCACCCCTGCCGAGCTGAGCGCAACGGCTCCCGGGGAGCGGCGCTCGTGACAGGATCCGACGGTGTCCATCGGCCGGATCGTGTCCTACGAGGACGCCCGGGCGCTCGCCCGTCGCCACCGGTGGCGGGAGAAGGTCCTGATCAACGTCACCCGCCACGAGGACCAGCTCGTGCTCGAGCACACAGCCGACCACGCCGACGCCGGGGTTCAGGTGCCCGCCGGCGGCGTCGACCCGGGCGAGTCACCGGCTGCGGCTGCGGTCAGAGAGCTGCACGAGGAGACCGGTCTGACCACCCGCGTGCCCGCCGCCTACCTGCAGTCGCGCTGGTGGCCCCACGCCGACGCACCGTCACGGATCCGGCACTACTACTGGGTCACGGCACCGCCGGACACGCCAACCGCCTGGTCCCACGTCGTCACCGCCGGCGAGGCCGACGAGGGCATGACCTTCCACCTCAGCTTCCGGCCTCTGACCGAGCCGGGCCTCACCCCGGGGTACGGCTGGGCGGATGCCCTGCCCCGTCTGTCCGCCCGCCTGATCCGGAGCGCACGGACGGACGCGTGACAGACTGCGCCATGCCCTCCCCGGCGACGCCGGCCTTCCCGCCGCAGGGGTTCCTGCGGTTCTGGATGGCCGAGGCGGTGTCGTCGTTCGGCACCTACGTGACCCTGTTGGCCCTGCAGACGATCGTCGTGCTCACCCTCCGGGGCACCGCCCAGGACGTCGGCTGGCTGAACTCCGCGCGGTGGTTGCCCTACCTGGTGCTGGGTCTGGTCGTCGGCGCTCTCGTCGACCGGTATCCCCGCCGGCCGGTGATGGCGGCCACCGACGTCCTGCGAGCCGTGCTGCTGGCCGCCATCCCGGTGGCCTGGGTGTCGGGGCTGCTGACGCTCCCGGTCCTGCTGCTCATCGTCATCGGCTACGGCACGGCCTCGCTGACCAACGACGCCGCTTCGATGTCGTTCCTGCCCCGGCTGGTGCCTGGCCAGCACCTGCAGCGCGCGCACGCCCGTATCGACGGCACCGACGCCGTAGCCCAGACGACCGGGCCGCTGCTGGCGGGGTTCTTGATCAAGATCGTCGGAGCGCCGGTGGCGGTGCTGGTCGACGCCCTCACCTACCTGTTCTCCGCCGCCGTGGTGCTGACCCTGCGGACCACCGAACCCGCACCGGAGCCGGGACGACGGCGCTCCCGGCTCCGGCAGGAGATCGCCGACGGGTGCCGCTGGGTGTACGGCGCGTCCGGCCTGGCCCGGTTGGCCGTCGCCACCCACGTGTGGTTCGCCGCCAACGCCGTGGTCGGCACCGTGGTGGCACCGCTCGCCCTGACCGAGCTGCGGCTGTCACCTCTCCAGCTCGGGGTGGCCACCGCCGTCGGCGGAGTGGGCGCCACGGTCTGGCACCCCTGGACCGACGACTCCACCTCGCAGTCCCCGCAGCTGAGCGCCTCCGAGCGCATCCTGGCCGCCGACGACGCCGAGCGGATCACCCAGGAGTTCCCCGATGGAGGGAAGGCCACGATCGTGCGGTCGGACTCCCTCAACGGCGCGGTCATGCTCACCGACAG
>JBMDXL010000933.1:0-1976 GCA_048594465.1 Microlunatus sp.
CCCTGCTGACCGCCGGCGACGCCACCGGCAGCCCCCTGTCGGCTCCGGGGTTCCTCACGCTGGCCTCCTCCTTCTGGACCCAGACCGAGCTCGGCCAGACCCTGGTCGCGATCTGCGTGGGGGCTGCCCTGACCGCCATCGGCGCCACCCTGGCCCGGACCGTCACCGGCGGCGCCTGGGCCGCCGGCTTGTCTCTGGTCACCCTGGTGCCGCTGGCCCTGGGTGGACACGCGGCCGGGTCGCTCGACCACGGCAACTCCGTCGACAGCCTGCTGCTGCACCTGGTCGGGGTGTGCCTGTGGGTCGGCGGCCTGGGGGCCCTGGTCCTCTTCGGTCGCAGCCTCGGTGACCGGCTGCCGGTGGTGGCCGCCCGCTACTCGACCCTGGCCGGTTGGGCGTTCGTGCTGGTGGCCGTCTCCGGACTGGTCAACGCCTACCTGCGCCTGGGCGGGCTGGGGAACCTGACCTCGACGTACGGGGTGCTGGTGCTGGGCAAGGCGACCGCGCTGATCGTCCTGGGGATCGCAGGCTGGCTGCACCGTCGGGCCACCATCCCCGGGCTCGGGGCCGGGGCGCCGAAGAACCACTGGTTCGCCCGGCTGGCCGCCGCGGAGATCCTGGTGATGGCCGCGACCACGGGACTGGCGGTCGCCCTGGCCCGGTCCGCGCCGCCGGTGGAGCCGGTGGTCTCGGACGCGGCCACCTCGCTGCTCGGCTACCCGCCGCCGCCCCCGCTCACCGTGGCCGGCTGGCTGACCAACGGCTACCCGTCGATGCTGTGGCTGACGGTCTGCGCGCTGATGATCGGCCTGTACGTGGCGGGCGTGGTCACGCTCCGGCGCGGTGGCAACGCCTGGCCCGTGCACCGGACGGCGCTCTGGGTGCTGGGGGCCCTGCTGCTGGCCTTCTTGACCAGCGGCGGACCGGCGGTCTACGGCCGGCTGAGCTTCAGCGCGCACATGGTGCAGCACATGTCGCTGATGGTGCCGCTGCCCCTGTTGCTGGTCGCGGGTGCCCCGGTGACCCTGGCCATGCGCGCCCTGCCGGCCCGCCGGGACAAGAGCTTCGGGCCGCGCGAGGTGCTGCTGGCCCTGGTGCACTCCCGCTTCCTGGGCACCATCGGTCAGCCGGTGGTGGCCGCGGTGATCTTCACCGGCAGCCTGATCGTCTTCTACTACACGTCGTTGTTCCAGGTGGCGATGTTCACCCACATCGGCCACGTGCTGATGACGGTGCACTTCCTGCTGGCCGGCTACCTGTTCATCTGGTCGCTGGTCGGGATCGACCCCGGACCCAAGCGGCCCGCGTACCCGATCCGGCTGCTGATTTTGCTGATCACGATGGCCTTCCACGCCTTCTTCGGGTTGTGGCTGATGCAGTCTGCCGCCCTGATCGGCCCGGACTGGTGGCACGCGCTGGGCCAGAACGACGACGCCGCCCTGCTGGCCGACCAGCAGCTCGGCGGCGGGATCGCCTGGGGCGCGGGGGACATCCCGGCCCTGCTGATCGGTCTCACCCTGATCGTCCAGTGGGTGCGCAGCGACGCCAAGGAGACCAAGCGGCTGGACCGCCAGGCTGACCGCGACGACGACGCCGAGCTGAAGGCCTACAACGAGCAGCTGGCGGCGCTGGCCAAGAAGGACCGGCAGAGCACCTGATCTCCACGCCCCTCGGTCGACCAGAGGCGAGCGGGGAGTCGCGTCCGGTCGTACGGGTGGGGCGGGGCTGGCCCGGGTGTCGCCGGAAAGTCACGTCCGGTCGTACGGGGGGGGGTTGCTGGGGCACCGGAGTTCGCCGGGAAGTCACGTCCGGTCGTTCGGGCCGGGGCCGGCTGACCGGATGTCGCCGCGGAGTCAGATCCGGTCAGAACGGATGCCGCGGAGCACCCGGATGTCGGCGGGAAGTCACGTCCGGTCGTTCGGGCCGGGGCCGGCTGACCGGATGTCGCCGCGGAGTCAGATCCGGTCAGGACGGGT
>JBMDXL010000934.1:0-2373 GCA_048594465.1 Microlunatus sp.
GTCAGATCCTGTGGTGGCGGCGACGACCACAGGAGTCTGACAACTCGGCTACGTCCCGGGGCGATCCGGCAGCAGCCGCCCCTCGGCGAGAGCCAGCCGGCGGTCGGCCACGGCGGCGATCTCGTCGGGGTCGTGACTGACCAGCACGACGGGGATCGGCGCGGTGCCGACATCGGCCAGCACCGCCCGGAGGAGCCGGATGCGGGTGCCGACCTCCACCGCCGACAGCGGCTCGTCCAGCAGCACCGCCGCCTCCGGTCCCCCGAGACCGAAGCCGACGATGGCCCGGGCCAGGGCGACGCGCTGCCGCTCGCCGGCGGACAGCTGCGGCGGGCGGCTGTCGGCCAGCACGGTGTCGAGCTCGAGCAGGTCCAGCACCGTCGCCACCCGGTGGGCGCCGACCCGCCGGCGCCGCTTGTCCGAGGGCAGGGCGGTGGCGATCAGGGCGGCCACGTTGTGCTCGCGGTCCAGCACCGCGTCCTGGCCGGCCAGCATCAGGTTGCGCCGGTCCTCCCGGACCAGCACGTCGTCGTCGGTCAGCACGACGCCGCTGAGCCGGACGGAACCGCTGTCGGGATCTTCCCTGCCGGCGATGACGTGCACCAGGGTCGTCTTGCCGGAGGCGGAGGGACCGGAGATGCCGAGCACCTCACCGGGCGGCACGGTCAGGTCGACGCCGGCGAGCACGACCCGGTCGGCGTACGACTTCGACACGCCCCGGACCTCGAGCGCCCCGCCGGCCCGGGGCGTCCGGCGCCCGATCAGGAGACGCGCTCCGGCTCCTCGGACAGATCCTCGATCCGGACGAAGACGTCCTCGCCGCGCTCACGACGCGGCGGCCAGTCGTGCACCCAGATGATCACGAAGGCGGCCAGGGAGGCGGCCAGCGCCAGCACCGGGCCGATGGTGAAGAGGAAGACGCCGATCAGACCGACGGCGTCGATGACCAGCACCGCGGCGGCGCCGGTGCGACCGAGCGCGCCGTGCCGGGCCCGCCAGGCCGCGTACGCGACCCAGGGCACCATGGCCAGCAGCAGGAACACCCAGGAGACCGTGGAGGCCAGCCCGGCCCCGTCGATCAACCGGATCATCCCGGCCATGCTCACCAGACCGGTCAACGCCCCCAGACCGGTCAGCAGGTTCTTGTCCATCGTGTTCCTCCAGCGGGGTGCGGGCCGCGGTCGTCGTGACCTCAACGTAGCCCAGATCGGCGTCGCCGCGTGGCAGCCCGGGCCCGTGGCCGGTGAATCGGAGCGCGGGCGCCGACCGGGACGGGTCACCGGCTCCGCCCGACCGCCACCTAGGCTGGCCCGGTGGCATCGATCGTGGTCGTGGGGGCCGGTCTGGCCGGGTTGGCCTGCGCCCAGCGGCTGGTCGCCGCCGGGCGCGAGGTGGTCGTGCTGGAGGCCTCCGACGCGGTGGGAGGCCGCGTCCGTACCGACGTCGTGGACGGCTTCCGCTGCGATCGTGGCTTCCAGCTGATCAACCCCGCCTACCCGGTGCTGAAGCGCGTCGTCGACGTCGACCAGCTCGATCTGCGGGCCTTCGGGGCCGGGGTGGTGGTGGCCACCGAGGAGGGCCGGTCGGTGCTGGCCGACCCCCGGCGCGAACCCGGTCTGCTGCCGGCCACGCTGCGCAGCCCGGTGGGTTCCTGGCGGGAGCGGATCGGTTTCGTCCGGTGGGCGTTGACCAGCCTCCTGCCCGTACGCCGGCTGGTCGCCGGTCCGGACCGGACGCTGGCCGACGCCCTGGACCGGGCCGGGATCCGTGGCGAGCTGCGCACCGCCGTGCTCGAGCCGTTCCTGGCCGGGGTCCTGGCCGACTGGGACGGCACCACGTCGGCCGCCTTCGCGCGGCTGCTGCTGCGCTCGTTCCTGCTGGGCTCCCCCGCCGTGCCCTCCACCGGGATCTCCCGGCTACCGGAGCTGCTGGCCGCGCGTCTGCCGCCCGGCACCGTCCGGCTGGAGACGCCCGTGGTCGAGGTCGGGGCGCAGCGGGTGCGCACCGCCGACGAGGAGATCGCCGCCGAGGCGGTGGTGGTGGCCACCTCTCCAGGGGCCGCCGGCGAGCTGACCGGGATCCCGACGCCGACGACCAAGTCCCTGACCACCTTCTGGTACACTGCTACGCAGCAGCCCAGCGCGGCGACGCTGCTTCTCCTGGACGTGGCACGCCGGGGTCCTCTGGTGAACACGGCGGTGATGACCAACGTCGCCCCCGGCTACGCCCCGGCCGGGCGGGTGCTGATCGCCGCCTCGACCGTCGGCGCGGACGGCTCCGTCGACGCCGAGCAGGCCGTACGCCGGCAGGCCGGCCTGGTCTACGGAGTGGGCACCGACGACTGGGAGCTGGTCACCCGGCACGTGATCGCCG
>JBMDXL010000935.1:0-1547 GCA_048594465.1 Microlunatus sp.
CAGCGCCGACCGCTGCTGCGCTCCGTCGTCCTCGACGGGGTCCCGGCGTTCCTCGCCCTCGTCGGCGTCGCCCTCGTCACCTACGTCGCCTCGTGGACCGGCTGGCTGATGCACGCCGACGCCTACGAGCAGGCGTTCAGCAACACGCAGTACACGACGTACGACGGTGGCACGCAGTGGCCGACGGCCACCGAGCCCGACGCCGAGGGCCTCGGCGAGGTCACCCAGTCGCTGCGCTCGCTCTGGTACTACCACCAGGACGTCTACACCTTCCACAGCCACTTCCTCAACGACTCCACGCATGTCTACGCCTCGAAGCCGTCGAGCTGGCTGGTCATGGGGCGCCCCGTCGGGGTGGACGCCCAGACCGAGATCCAGCCGGGGTCGCAGGGGTGCGAGGCACCGACCGGGTCGACCTGCATCCGGCAGGTGCTGCTGCTCGGCAACCCGGTCATCTGGTGGGGCGGCTGCCTGGCCCTGCTGGTCTCGCTCGTGATGTGGCTGGCCGCCCGCGACTGGCGCCACGGCGTCGCGGTCGTCGGCCTGGCCACCACCTGGCTGCCGTGGTTCCTCTACGACGACCGTCCGATCTTCGTCTTCTACGCCATCGCCTGCCTGCCCTTCATGGTGCTCTCGCTGGCCCTGGCGATGGGTCACCTCGTGGGCACCTCGGACGTCCCGACGCCGCGCCGCACGTTCGGCGTCGTGGTCGCGGGGTCGGTGACGGTGCTGGCCGTGGTGGCATTCGCGTGGTTCTGGCCGATCTGGACCGACGTGCTGCTGACCAAGTCGGAGTGGGACGCGCGGATCTGGTTCCGGCGCTGGATCTGACGCCCGTACGAGCAGGTCGGCGCGGCGACTAGCCCACCCGCGCGCGAAAGTCCCAGTTTTCGTCAAGATCGACGGAAACTTTGCCCGGGGCCCTCGTCCGCCGCGGACCGCGACCCGACGATGGGACCAGCCACCGGCCCCGGTGGCGCGTTCCCATGGGGAGGATCGCGATGGGCTCGACCCTGCTGCACATCTGCCTGGAGACCGACGACGCTCCGAGCCCGCTCGACCACCACGAGATCGGAGAGCGCTGGATCTGCTCCTGCGGCATCAACTACGTCTTCCACGAGGGCTTCAACCGTGGCGGCGGGCTGGTCAACGACTGGTTCGAGGCCCAGCCGCTGCCCAAGCCGCGCCGCACCGGACGCTCCCTGCTCTGCGGACCGCGCAAGGGCTGAGCCCTCCGCCCGGCCGACGCGCACGCGGGTCCCGCCCGATCCAGCCCGGGCGGGACCCGCGTCGGCACGTCACGGCCGTGCCGCGACCCGACCTGCCGCAGCCGACCTCGCGTGCCGACCTCCCGGCGGCCTCACCAGCTGCCGGGGAAGCGCGACGATCCCGCGATGCCGAGGAAGCCGACCACGGCCGCGACGCCGGAGGCCGCCAGGACGGTGAGGCCGGTGGTGCGCTGACCGGGGACCACGAGCAGGACCAGGCCGGTGACGACCACCAGCAGGGGCACCAGCCACCACGGCAGCACGGTGGCCATCACGCCT
>JBMDXL010000936.1:0-4110 GCA_048594465.1 Microlunatus sp.
GAACCAGGTCCAGTGGGTGGTGAACCTGGAGTTCAACAGCGCAGGTGGGGCGGCGTTCGAGAGCGCCACCGGAACCCTGGCCACCCGGCAGCCGCCGGAGAACCAGTTCGCCATCGTGCTCGACTCCGAGGTCATCTCGGCGCCGTCGGTCAGCTCGGCCATCCCCGGTGGTCGGGCCGAGATCTCCGGCAACTTCAACCAGCAGTCCGCCACCGAGCTGTCCAACATCCTCAAGTACGGCGCGCTGCCGCTGGCCTTCGAGGTCTCGGAGGTCTCCAACGTCTCCGCGACGCTGGGCGGCGAGCAGCTGCGGGCCGGCATCATCGCCGGCATCATCGGTCTGATCCTGGTGGTCGGCTTCTGCTTCCTCTACTACCGGGGTCTCGGCGTCGTCGTGGTCTCCTCGCTGGTGGTGGCGGGCGCGATCACGTACGCGTGCGTGGTCCTGCTCGGCGACTCGGTCGGTTTCGCCCTCAACCTGCCCGGCATCGCCGGGGCCATCGTGGCCATCGGGGTGACCGCTGACAGCTTCGTCATCTACTGCGAGCGGATCCGTGACGAGGTGCGCGACGGCCGCAGCCTGCGGCCGGCCATCGAGACCGGCTGGATCCGGGCCAGGCAGACGGTGCTGATCGCCGACGCGGTCTCCATGCTCTCGGCCATCATCTTGTTCATCCTGGCCATCGGCTCGGTCAAGGGCTTCGCCTTCACCCTCGGGCTGACCACGGTCATCGACGTGGCGGTGGTGTTCTTCTTCACCAAGCCGCTGATGACGATCCTGGGCCGGACGAAGTTCTACGGCCAGGGCCACAAGTGGTCCGGGCTGGAGGCCGACCACCTCGGTGTCGCGGCCCTCCCGGGCACGCGCAGCCGGCGACCGCTCGCCGCGTCGGCCACCCGCACCGCCACCGAGAGCAAGGGGATCTAGATGTCCAGACTCCGCGATCTCGGCCACCGGCTCTACACCGGCGAGGTCTCCTACGACTTCGTCGGCCGTCGCCGCCGGTGGTACGTCATCTCCGCCGTGCTGATCGCCGTCTCGCTGCTCTCGATGGGTGTCCGCGGCTTCCAGTTCGGCATCGAGTTCGAGGGTGGGGCCGACTTCCAGGTCCAGACCGCGGTCACCGCCACCACGGTCACCGACATGCAGCAGGCGGTGGAGAACGCGGGCGTCCCTGATCTGGGCGAGGCCACGGTCACCACCATCGGCAACGACCAGGTCCGGGTGCAGACCCGCACGCTGGATCCGGTCGACGAGGTGCCCAAGGTCCGGTCGGCCATCGCCGCCGAGGCCGGCGTGCCGGGCGAGCAGGTGGCGTACAGCCTGATCGGCGCCTCGTGGGGCGGGCAGATCACCGACCGTGCGCTGATCGCGCTGGGGGTGTTCCTGCTGCTGGTCACGCTGGTCATCTGGGCGTACTTCCGGAACTGGAAGATGTCGGTGGCCGCGCTGGTCGCGCTGCTGCACGACCTCGTCCTGACCATCGGCGTCTACGCCCTGGTCGGCTTCACCGTCACCCCGGCCACCGTGATCGGCGTGCTCACCATCCTGGGCTACTCGCTGTACGACACGGTGGTGGTCTTCGACAAGGTGCGGGAGAACGTCCGGGACCTGACCTCCTCGGCCCGGCAGACCTACTCCGAGGCGGCCAACCTGGCGGTCAACCAGGTGCTGGTGCGCTCGATCAACACCACGATCATCGGGGTGCTGCCGGTGGCGGCGCTGCTGTTCGCCGGTGCCTTCATCCTCGGCGAGGGTCCGCTCAAGGACCTGGCGCTCGCGCTGTTCGTCGGCATGATCTCCGGGGCCTACTCCTCGATCTTCATCGCCACGCCGCTGCTGGCCCAGCTCAAGGAGCGGGAGCCGGAGATGCAGAAGCTGACCAAGCGGGTGCTGGCCCGCCGGGCCAAGACCGACGCCAAGGTGGGTGCCGCGACGGTGCCGGCCAGCCGCCCGGTCGACGCCCCGGCGTACGAGCCCCCGGCGGACTCCCACGACGACGACGCCGACGAGCCCGGGGAACCGACCAGCCCGAGCAGCCCGTCGCGACCGCGGATCACCGTCTCGACGGCGCAGCCGACGATCGTGAGCCGTCCGACGGGCACCCGTCCGACCGGCGACGGCGCCTCGGGTCGGCCGCAGCCGCAGAACAGACCTCGCAGCCAGCGGAAGAAGTAGGGCGGTCGCCGTGGACGGTGTCGAGCTCGCGCGCTTGATCCGGGAGGTCCCGGACTACCCGCAACCCGGCGTGGTGTTCCGCGACATCACCCCGCTGCTCGCCTCGCCGGAGGGTTTCGAGGCAGCGATCGCCGCGCTGGTCGACCTGAGTCCGAGCGGGGTCGACGTCGTCGTCGGGATCGAGGCCCGGGGCTTCCTGTTCGGCGCACCGGTCGCACTGGCCCTGGGCGCGGGGTTCGTCCCCATCCGCAAGCCGGCCAAGCTGCCCCGGGAGGCGGTCACGGTGACGTACGCGCTCGAGTACGGCACCGAGACCCTCGCTCTGCACACCGACGCGTTCGCGCCGGGGTCCCGGGTGCTGGTGGTCGACGACGTGCTGGCCACCGGGGGCACCGTGGTGGCCGCGGCCGAGTTGGTCGCCCGGCTGGGTGGCGAGCTGGTCGGGGTCACCCTGCTGAGCGAGCTGACCTACCTCGGCGGCGGCGAGCGGCTGGCCGAGGCCGGCATCTCCCCGGTCGCCTCGCTCCTCACCTTCGACGCCCCATGAGCATGACGCGAGGGTCCGGCTCCGGCGGGGGACCGCGGGGCCGCAGCCGACAGTCCTGGTCCCACCAGACGCTGGTCAGCCTGCCGGCGCGCTCCTCGACCCCGGCCCGGGAGCTGGTCCGGCGGGCGCTGATGGCCCTCGGTCTGCTGGTCGCCATCGTGGCGCTGGTCTACTTCGACCGGGACGCCTACACCGACAACTACGACGGCTCGGTCACCCTGATCGACGCGATCTACTACGCCACCGTCACCATCACCACCACCGGGTACGGCGACATCACGCCGATCACCCCGACCGCCCGGATCCTGAACGCGGTCCTGGTCACCCCGATGCGGATCCTGTTCCTGGTCCTGCTGGTCGGCACCACGCTCGAGGTGCTGGCCAACGAGGGCCGCAGGATCATGCGGGACAACCGCTGGAGGAAGCACATGCGCAACCACGTCGTGGTCGTCGGTTACGGCACCAAGGGCCGCAGCGCGGTCGAGACGATGCAGAACAACGGGTCGAACCCGGCGCAGATCGTGGTGATCGACCCGAGACCGTCGGCCATCGTGGACGCCAACCTCCGCGGCTACGCCGCCATCGAGGGTGACGCCACCCGCCGGGACGTGCTGCGCCGGGCCGAGATCATCAAGGCCCGCGAGGTGATCATCACCCTGGACCGGGACGACTCGGCCATCCTGGTGACCCTCACTGTGCGGCAGCTCAACCCCAGTGCGCACGTGGTGGTCGCTGTCCGGGAGGACGACAACGCCTCGCTGCTGCGGCAGTCGGGCGCCAACGCCGTGGTCACCTCGTCCGAGGCCGTCGGGCGACTGCTCGGTCTGTCCGCCGTCAGCCCGAACCTGGGCACCGTGATCGAGGACCTGCTGTCCAACAAGGACGGTCTGGAGGTCGGCGAGCGCCAGGTGCGCACCGACGAGGTGGGCCGGGCCCCCGACGACGTCAAGGGCGAGGCCGTGATCGCGGTCGTCCGCAACAAGACCCTGCGCCGTTTCTACGACCCGACCGTGGCCAAGCTCGAGACCGGCGACCAGGTCGTCGTGGTCCGGCACGCCGAGGCCGAGCTGGCCGAGTCCGAGGAGCCGTCCCCGACCAACCGTCGCCGCCCCAGCCGCCGCGACGACTGGTGACCAGGCCCTAGACTGGCCAACGGCAGAGGGGGTGGCACCGGTTGACGACTGATCCGGACACGGTGGCGCGCTCGTCGCTCGACGCGGCGGACGGGGACGCGGCACGCCCGCAGCCGGCGACCGACGCCCTCAGCCCCGGTTCGCCCGCCGGCGCCGCCCCCCCCCCCCCCCCCCGCCACCCGGGCCCCCAGGGGGGCCGGCTCCAGCCCCGGGGGGGGGGCCACCGGCCCCCCCACCCCCCGGGGCTGGAG
>JBMDXL010000937.1:0-9858 GCA_048594465.1 Microlunatus sp.
GCAACCCGGCCAAGCGCAACCAGCAGCCGGCCCCGGCCGCGGTCGACACCGGTTCGGCGTTCGGGGTGCCGCAGAACATGGACCCGGCCGAGCTGCAGAAGGCGCTGGGGGACTTCCAGCTGCCGCCCGAGCTGACCAAGCGGCTCGGCAAGTAGCACCACCGCGGAGATGGTCGACCGGCTGCTGGGTGCGGACCGGCTGCACCTCAGCGGCGTGGTGCTGCCCGACGGCGAGCACCGCGACCTCTGGGTGGTCGACGGGGTGGTCCGCACCGAGCCGGTCCGGGACGCGGTCACGCTGGTCCGGCGGGGCCATCTGCTACCGGGGCTGGTCGACGCCCACTGCCACGTCGGGCTGGAGTCCTCCGGGGCGGTCCCCGACGACGTGGCCGAGCAGCACGCACTGGCCGAGCGCGCCGCCGGGGCGCTGCTGCTCCGCGACGCCGGCAGCCCGGCCGACACCCGCTGGATCGACGACCGCGCGGACCTGCCGCGGCTGATCCGCGCCGGTCGGCACATCGCCCGTCCCAAGCGCTACCTGCGCCACTACGGCGCCGAGGTCGAACCCGACGCGTTGGTGGCCGAGGTGGAGCGGCAGGTGGCCCGCGGCGACGGCTGGGTGAAGCTGGTCGGGGACTGGATCGACCGCGACGTCGGCGACCTGACCCCGTTGTGGCCGGCGGAGGTGGCCCGGGTCGCCATCGACCGCGCGCACCAGCTGGGGGCGCGGGTGACCGCGCACGTGTTCGGGGAGCAGGCCGTCGCCGAGCTGGTCGCGGCCGGGATCGACGGCATCGAGCACGGCACCGGGATCGGTCCCGAGGTGATCGCCCAGATGGCCGAGCGCCAGGTCGCCCTGGTGCCGACCATGCTGCAGCTGGACAACTTCGAGAGCTACGCCGCGGCCGGTGAGACCCGGTTCCCGCGCTACGCCGCGCACATGCGGGCGCTGTACGCCCGGCGCCTGGACACCTTCGCCGCCGCGCACGACGCGGGCGTGCCGATCTACGCCGGCACCGACGCGGGCGGGTACCTGCCTCACGGGCTGGTGGCACAGGAGATCGCGGCCCTCGCTCCGCTGCTGGGCACCGAGGGTGCGCTGGCCGCGGGGTCCTGGGCGGCGCGGCGCTGGCTGGGGCGGCCGGACGCCCTGGTCGAGGGGGCCCCGGCGGACCTGATCGTGCTGGACGACGACCCCCGGCGCGACCTCGGTGCGCTGCTCCGCCCGCGGTTCGTGATCCTGCGCGGGCGTGTGGTCGAGGCGCGCGCGTGAAAGTCTCCGCCAGTGGCGCCGACGTGCCGCGACACGCCGGTGAGGGCTCCGATCGGGGAGAGTTCTCCGCAGGCTGACGCCGATCCGCCCCTTGGGGCCTCGTGGTGGGATGGGGGCGTCATGGTGTCCGCGTCCTTCCCCGTCGTCGCCCGTCGGCTGCTGCTCACCGCCCTCGCCGGGCTCGGTGCGCTGCTGATCGGTGCGGGCCCCGCCCTGCTGCCCGCGTACGCCGACGACGCCGCGGTCACCGAGATCACCCTGCAGACCCCGGGCACCCCGGAGGCCGACGGCGACCCGGTCACCCTCGACACCTCGCTGTGGACCACCGATCCCGGGGTCCCCAAGCCGGCCGTCGTGCTGGCCCACGGGTTCGGCGGGACCAAGGACGACGCCGCCCAGATCGCGGCGACCCTGGCCCGGACGGGGTACACGGTGATCACGTACACGGCGCGCGGGTTCGGCGCCTCCGGCGGGCTCATCCACCTGGGCAACCCGTCCTACGAGGGCCGCGACGCCGTCCGGGTGATCGACGAGGCCGCCGCCCGGCCCGAGGTGACAAAGGTCGGGGGCGACCCGTTGATCGGCTTCGCCGGAGCCTCGTACGGGGGTGCCGCGGCCCTGATGGCGGCGGGTCTCGACCCGCGGGTCGACGCCGTCGTGTCGGCCTTCACCTGGCACAGCCTGACCCAGGCCCTGGTCCCGCAGCACGCCGTGCGGGACACCGGCTCCTCGCTGGCCGACGTGACCCCGGCCGACGACACCGGCGTGTTCAAGCAGCGGTGGGCCGGGCTGTTCTTCCTCAGCGGTCTGCAGGGTGGTGCGGGCGGGGCTGGTGCCGGCGGGTCCTCGACGTCGGGATCACCGCTCTGCGGACGGTTTGCCGACGACATCTGCCAGGAGTACCTGCAGACGGCGCTCACCGGCGACCCGTCGCCGGGTCTGTTGAACCTGCTGGACCGCTCCTCGATGACCCGGGTGCTGCCTCGGATCACCGCGCCGACGCTGATCGTGCAGGGGGAGGACGACACGCTGTTCACCCTGGACCAGGCGGACGCCAACTTCCGCGGTCTGCCCGCCACCACGCCGGCCGCCATGGCCTGGGTCGAGGGTGGTCACGACGGCGGCATCGACCTCGACGCGCTGCTGCCGCAGTGGCAGTCCTGGTTCGACCGCTACCTCCGCGACGACCGGAACGCGCCCACCCCGCCGACCTTCAGCGCCGCGATCCCCACCACCGCGCTGGTGGGTCGGGACCAGGACGCGGCGGAGCCGACCACCGTGACCACCGCCGACTACCCGGGGCGGACCGGGGGCGCGGTGGAGCGGACCACCCTGCCGCTGGACGGCGCCGAGCAGCAGGTCGTGTCGCCCCCGGGTGGGGTACCGACCGCGATGACCAGCCTGCCCGGCGGTTCCGGGGCGGTCGGCGCGGCGGCGGCCGTGGCGGCGTACCCGCTGGCCGTCCTGCCGGGGCAGTCAGCCGTCTTCACCTCCCCGGTGCTGGAGCAGCCGCAGACCCTGCTGGGCAGCGGCCGGATCCGGTTGGACGTCACCTCCTCGACGACCAGCGCGACGCTGTTCGTCTCGCTCTGGGACCTCGGGCCCGACACCACACCGGCCAGTCCCACCCCCGGCGCCGGCGGTGGGGCCGGGACCCCGGAACCGGGCGGGCAGCCGCAGACCGCGGTGCTGCCCCAGTCGGTGGTGGCGCCGGTGCACCTGGTCGGGTTGACGCCCGACCGGGCCAGCAGCGTCGAGGTGGCGCTGCCCGCGGTCGCCCACCAGGTGCCCGTCGGCCACCGGCTCCGGGTCGTCGTCTCCAGCACCGACCAGGCGTACGCGAACCGCAAGGACGGCGCCGTGTACGACCTCGCGGTGGCCGGCCGGGCCGAGCTGACCCTGCCTGGGCTGCCGACGGCCGAGGTCGTGCCGCAGCGCCTCGACGTCTCCCGGCCGTTGCTGATCGTGGTCTCGGCCCTGGTCCTGCTCGCCGTCCTCGGGGCGGTGCTGCTCGGGCGCCGGGAGCGGTCCGGGACCGTTCGCGCGGAGCTGCGCGGCGTGCCGTTGCTGGTCGAGGACCTGCACAAGACGTACCGGGACGGACTGCGCGCCGTCGACGGGGTCTCCTTCCGCGCCGAGCCCGGGCAGGTGGTCGGGTTGCTCGGACCCAACGGGGCCGGCAAGACGACGGTGATGCGGATGCTGGTCGGGCTGATCCGGCCGGACGCGGGCACCGTGTACGTGCACGGCGAGTCGGTCAGCGAGGGCGCCGAGGTGCTGCGCGACGTGGGGGCCTTCATCGAGGGCCCGGGTTTCCTGCCGCATCTCACCGGTCGGCAGAACCTGGACGCGTACTGGGAGGTGACCGGTCGTCCGCCCGCCGAGGCGCACCTGGCCGAGGCCCTGGCCGTGGCGGGTCTGGGACCGGCCCTGGACCGCCGGGTCCGGGCCTACAGCCAGGGCATGAAGCAGCGTCTGGGCATCGCCCAGGCCATGCTCGGGCGACCGCCGCTGCTGCTGCTGGACGAGCCGACCAACGGTCTCGACCCGCCGCAGATCAACGCGATGCGGGCCGTGCTGCGCGAGTACGCGGCGAGCGGGCGCACCGTGGTCGTGTCCAGCCACCTGCTCGGCGAGGTCGAGCAGACCTGCACCCACGTGGTGATGATGTCCGGCGGCCGGGTGGTGCTGTCCGGCTCGGTCGAGGAGCTGACCCACGGCCACACGGTGTCGCTGGAGCAGGTCTTCCTGGACTCGATGACGGTGGTGGCGCGATGACCGCCCCGGCGCCCGTGGGGCAGGGGACCGCGGCGACGGCGCCGGCGGCCCGAGCCGGTCGGCCGCTGCCGCTGCGGGCCGAGATCGTCCGCCAGCTGCGCCGCCGTCGCACCCTCGGGGTGCTGATCGTGCTGGTGGCGCTGCCGCTGATCCTGATCGCCGCCTTCTCGTTGGCCGGGGACGGTGGCGGACCGGGTCCACGGTCCTTCGTCGACCTCGGGCAGGAGAGCGGGGCGAACCTGACCGTGTTCGCTCTCTTCGCCTCCACCGGGTTCCTGATCATCGTGGTGGTCGCTCTGTTCGCCGGTGACTCGGTGCCGACCGAGGCCTCCTGGTCGAGCCTGCGCTACCTGCTGGCCGCTCCCGTCCCGCGCACCCGGCTGATCCGTCAGAAGCTGATCACCGCGGCCCTGTTCTCCACCGCGGCGCTGGTCTTCCTGCCCGCCTGGTCGCTGCTGGTCGGTGGGATCGCGTACGGGTTCGGGCCCTACATCGGGCCGACGGGGGAGCAGATCGGCTGGCCCGCCTTCGCCGGGCGGCTGGTGGTCATCGTGGTCTACCTGCTGCTCAGCCAGCTGGTGGTGGCCGCGCTGGCCTTCGCCTTCGGGGTCTGGACCGACGCGCCGCTCGGTGCCGTCGGGGGCGCCGTGGTGATCATGATCGTGATGGCCATCCTGGACACCATCCCCGCCCTGGGGGACCTGCGGCAGGCCCTGCCCGGTCACTACGCGTTCGCCTGGGCCGACGCGCTGTCCGCCCGGATCGACCCGTCGGACATGATCAACGGGGTGCTCTGGTCGGTCGGTTACGCGGTGGTGGTCACCTCGGCGGCGGTCTGGCACTTCCTGCGCAAGGACGTCACCAGCTGACGACGGCCCGCCCGGCGCCCGCCCTGGGCGTCGGCGGGGTCACGGAAGACTGGTCGTCAGAGCCCGGGCGGCGGTGGTGCCGAGATCCAGCACGAGAGCGACGGGCTGTCCGTGGTCGAGCTGCCGGAAGCCCGCTTCGAGCAGACCCGCCGTCAGACCCGTGGCCACCGGCACGCGGTCGGGATGGTCGTGCAGCAGCTCCGCCCACGCCTGGGTCAGGGTGGCGTGCATGCCCGTGTGGGCCTGGGTGATCGTCCCGTCCAGGGTGGCGTTCGGCGAGGTGGCGCGGACGGCGTCCATCAGCCAGCCGTGACCGGTGCCGGCCGCCTGCTCCAGGTTGCTGCGCACCCAGGCCACGACCCGGTCCGCCGCTGTCGACGCCTCCGTCATCGCCTCGTCGACGGCGGTCAGCCAGTCGGGCAGATAGCGCTCCACGACCAGTCCACGCAGATCCTCCACCGAGTCCACGTACCGGTAGATGCTGTTGCGGGCGATCCCGGCCATCGTGGTGACCGCGCCCGCGGTGAGCGGGACCGTCGGACCGGACCGGAGGATCTCCTCGGCCGCGTCGATCAACCGGGTGCGGACCATCGCGCGGTGCTCGGCGACGGTCGGTGCGTCGATGCGGGGCAACGAGACCTCCTTCCGAGCAGCGTCGACAGATCCGCAGGGCATCCGCGTCGTCGAGCATGTTAGCGACATCACTGTCCGCAAGTTGCGGACACTGCGTCGCCAAGAGTAGGTTCGATGGACGGGACAGGGTGTCGCCATCTCGGCGGCGCGACACGTCGGCACGCGACGTGGTCCCGACCGCACGTCTCGACGACCCAGGAGGACCCCGTGCTCGGCGGAGCCATCGTGATCATCACCCTCGCCCTCGTCCTCTACTCCGTGGGGATCTGGGGTGAGCGGCTCCAGGGCATCCTGAAGCCCTGGCACGCGGTCCTGTTCGGCCTCGGCCTGGCTGCCGACGCCACCGGCACGGTGCTGATGACCCGGATCGCGGCCGGTCGGCGGACCGAGGGGGTCGAGGCGAGCGGACTCAGCTCGGTGATGGCCGTGAGCGGGACCGTGGCCATCGTGCTGATGGCGGTCCACCTCGTCTGGGCGGTGGTCGTCCTGCTCCGCAACCGCGAGCGGGAGCTGCTGACCTTCCACCGGTTCAGCATCGCCGTCTGGGCGCTCTGGCTGATCCCGTACGTGGTCGGCGCCGCCTCGGCGATGTCCTGACCGCGGCTGGGTCGTTACGGCGGCCGGTGGCGACCCGCCGGTGCGTGCCGTCAGCCGACGGACAGGGTCCAGGGGCCGTCGCAGGCGATCAGCAGCACGACCAGGTCGGTGCCCTCGGGCGGCCCGATGGTGACCGCGTCCTCGGTCTCCTCGGAGATGACCCGGTCGACGTCGTACTCGTCCGCACCGGCCGGTCGGGTGAACGTCTTCACGAACGACCGGGGCGGGCAGCGGAGGGTCATCGGCCGGGTCGTGCGCACCCGGACGAACGCGGTGTCTTGTTCGGCGACGGTCGCCGTCCGCACCGGCAGGGCGTCGAACGGGGTCAGACTCAGCGTCCAGGACGCCTCGCCAGGCACCTTCACCAGCAGGCTGTTCCGGGGTTCGGGGTCGGTGTAGTCGACCACGTCGACGTGGTGGGTGGGGTCGGCCAGCGGCCCGCCGCCCAGGGGGTGGGGACGGGCCACGTCGACCAGCCAGGTCTTGCGGGTGCAGGTCGGACAGGTGAAGACCACGCGCGTGGGGTTCGCCGGGACGCGGACGTAGCGGAGCTCGCTGCTGCCCCGGCCCGACACCGAGAGACCCCCGACCGGGATCGTGCCCAGCGAACGGACCGGGAAGTCCTTGCCGGGCGTCGGGGTGTCGGTCGGGTTGGTCTGCGGAGGTGGCACCCAGCCGGTCGGATCGGGGAGCGGGGCGCGCGGCTCGTCCGGTCGCGGGGGCAGCACGCTGAGGACCACCCAGGCGAGGACGACCAGCGACGCCGCCAGCGCGGCGACGACCAGGTTGGTCCCCGTCAGCAGTCGTCGCGCCCTCACCGCGGCGATGCTAGTGCGGCTCCCGGTCACCGGGGCGTCACGGCAGCAGCTGGCCGGAGATCTGTCACCGAGGGCGGTGAGAAGGCTCCACCTAAGCCGCCAGGTGGCGGGCGAAGAACCTCTCGATCCGCCCCCAGGCGTGGGCGGCGGCTTCCGGGTCCGGTCCGACGTGGGCGATCTTCATCAGCGGCCGGGCCAGCACCGGGCCGACCGCCGCGTCGTTGAGGAACGAGTGCCCGGCCGTGGCGTAGATCTTGAGGTCGTAGTCGGTGCCCTGGCTCTCCAGGGCGGCGGCGAGGCGGGGGACCGCCGCGCTCATCCGGTCCTTGGCGCCGTAGCTGCCGACGATCGGGCAGGCCCCGCGGAGCACCTCGTCGACGTCGGTGGGGATCATCCCGTAGTTGACCGAGGCCGCGTCGAAGCCGTCGGCCGCGGCCACCAGGGCGAAGCCGCCACCCATGCAGAACCCGATGACGCCGACCTTGCCGTTGCACTCGCGCTGCGTCGCCGCCCAGTCCCGCGCCTGCGAGATGACCTCGAACGGTCGGCCCTGGCGAGCGGTCAACGCCTGGAAGGCACGCTTCATGCACCCGAACCGGGACCCTTCGCCCAGCAGGTCGGGCGCGACCACCAGGTAGCCGGCGGACGCGAGCCTGTCCGCCTGGCGACGGAGCACGTCGTTGATGCCGAACGCCTCGTGCAGCATCACCACCCCGGGCCAGCGTCCGGCCCCGGCCGGCCGGGTCACCACCGCCAGGCGGTCGCCGATGGTCACGTCCTCGGTCTGGGTCTCCATGGCCGCACCGTACGCCCGGGTCGGCGGCGGGTCGGAGACTGCCCGGGACGCGCCGCTGTCCCGGCTCCGTCATCTCTCGGGGCCAGCCGGCTCCCGGGGACGTACACGCCGGCAGCTGACGGGATGGGGCCTGGTCGACGCCGTGCGACAGTGGATTCCGTCGACAGACGGAATCCACCCCCTGACAGACGACGTGCGACCGCAGAAGCCGTCGAAGGACGGAATCTTCGCAACCACGTGAGAGCGGGCGGCCCCGCGAGATCGTCGGTTCGTCTCCGCGGCCGGAGTCTGGCAGAATGGCGTGCGCTTCTGTGTCGTGTGGTGCCCTCTCATCGCCGTCCGGCACGGAACCATCCGATGGCGTCCGCCGGTGTCCCACGCCGAACGACGACATCACCCGTACTGACTGGGCTTCCTCCCAGGCACACCACACAGGAGTATCCACACACGTGGCTGTCAAGATTCGTCTGAAGCGACTGGGCAAGATCCGGTCGCCGCACTACCGCATCGTCGTCGCCGACTCCCGGACCAAGCGGGACGGGCGCGCGATCGAGGAGATCGGCAAGTACCACCCGAAGAACGACCCGTCGGTGATCGAGGTCGACTCCGAGCGCGCCCAGTACTGGCTGTCCGTCGGCGCCCAGCCGACCGAGGCCGTCGTCGCGCTGTTCAAGCGGACCGGTGACTGGCAGAAGCACTCCGGCGACACCTCGCCGTCCGGCGTGGACCCGCAGAAGGAGAAGAAGAACAAGCTCGACGCCTTCAACGCGGCCCTGGCCGAGGCGGGCAACGAGCCCAGCGCGTCGGCCATCTCCACCAAGAAGTCGAGCAAGGACGCGGCCGAGCCCGAGGCCGCCGCCGAGCCCAGCGAGGCCTGAGCATGCTGGACGACGCCCTCGAGCACCTGGTGCGCGGCATCGTCTCGCACCCCGACGAGGTCCGGGTCCGGGACAAGCAGCTCCGGCAGGGACGCATGCTCGAGGTGCGGGTCAACCCGTCCGACATCGGCAAGGTCATCGGCCGCTCGGGTCGCACCGCCACGGCGCTGCGCACCGTCGTCGGGGCGCTGGCCGAGGGCCAGTCCAGCCGGGGCGACTTCGTCGACGTGGACCAGCAGCAGCAGCAGCGCCACGGCCGACGCTGACCCGTCGACCACCGCTGAGTCGTCCGTCACGACCGCCCCGGAACCCGCCAGGGTCCGGGGCGGTCGTGCGTCCGGAACCGGCCCGCACCGGGTCGCCGTGGGACGCTGCCCGCGGAGCGGGCAGCAGATCGGAGAGAACGTGAGTGACACCGTCGAGGTCATCGTGGGCATCGTCGGCCGCGCGCACGGCATCAAGGGTGAGGTCGGCATCGACGTCCGCACCGACGAGCCGGACCGCCGTTTCGCGCCCGGAGCCGTGCTCGGCCGGGAGGGAGGCGGGGCCGCGCTGACGGTGGAGTCGGCCCGCGACCACAGCGGCCGGTTGCTCGTCCGCTTCCGCGGCCACCCCGACCGCACCGCCGTCGAGCAGCTGCGGGGCACGGTCCTCGTCGTCCAGGTCGACGCGAGCGCGCGTCCCGACGACGAGGAGGAGTACTACGACCGCCAGCTCACCGGGCTCCGGGTCCTGGACGCCGCCGGGGTCGAGGTGGGTCGGGTCGCCGACGTCATCCACCTGCCCGAGCAGGACCTGCTGGAGCTCCGGACCGACGGCGGCACCCGGCTGGTCCCGTTCGTCCGGGCTCTGGTGCCCGAGGTCGACCTGGCCGCCGGCACGGTCCGGCTGGCCGACGTCCCGGGCCTGCTCACCGACCTCGACGAGCCGGGGGCCTCGGAGACCCTCACCCGGGACGGCACCGAGTGAGACTCGACGTCGTCACGCTGTTCCCCGACGACCTCGCCCCGCTGGGACTGTCCCTGGTGGGTCGGGCGATCGAGCGGGGGACCGTCGACCTGACGGTCCACGACCTCCGGGACTGGACCCACGACCGGCACCGGACCGTCGACGACACCCCGTACGGAGGCGGGGCCGGCATGGTCATGCGACCCGAGCCGTGGGGAGAGTGCCTGGACACCCTGGTGCCCGAGCCGGACACCGGCGACGACGGCCCG
>JBMDXL010000938.1:0-1959 GCA_048594465.1 Microlunatus sp.
GGGGGGGGGGGGGGGGGCGGGGGGGGGGGGGGCGGCGCGAGCCCTGGCTGAGCTCCAGGAAGCGGTCGGCGAGGGCGGCGCCGCCGGACGGGTCACGGGTGATCAGCAGGACCGTGTCGTCGCCGGCGATGGTGCCCAGGATGCTGTCCCAGGCGACCCGGTCGATGGCGGACGCGAAGTACTGGGCCGCACCCGGCGGCGTCCGCAGGACCACCAGGTTCGCCGACGCCTCGGCCGACACCAGGACCTCGCTGCACAACCGGGTCAGGCGGCTCTCGAAGGTGGCGAACTCCCCCACCTGAGGGGTGCGGTCGCCCCCGTCGGCCGGGACGGCGTACACCAGGTGCCCGTCCTGACCGCGTACGCGCAGCGCGCCGATCTCGACCAGGTCGCGGGACAGCGTCCCCTGGGTGACCTGGACGTGCTCGGTCGCCAGCAGCTCGGCCAGATCGGACTGCGAGCGGACCGGGTGCTGCTCGAGGATCGCGATGATCCGGGCCTGCCGGGCGGTCTTGGTGATCGGGCCGTTCTTGGCGGGCGGAACGGCCTTGCCCAGCGGGCCCCGCTCGGCGGAGGTCATCGTGATCACCCCAGCTCCTGGTGGTCCGGACCGGCCGCACCGACCGGTCCGGGAACCGTCTCGCCCCGGGCCGCGGCATCCAGGAAGACCAGGACCGCCTTCTGCACGTGACGACGGTTCTCGGCCTCGTCCCAGACCGCCGACCGTGGGCCGTCGATCACCTCCGCCGCGATCTCCTTGCCCCGGTAGGCGGGCAGGCAGTGCAACGCGATCGCCTCGGGAGCGGCCCCTGCGACCAGCTCGGCCGTCACCGCGTACGGGACGAAGACCGACTCCCGGCCCGTGCTCTGCTGCCCCATCGACACCCAGGTGTCGGTGGCCACGACCTCGCAGCCGGCGACTGCCTCCCGGGCCGAGGAGGTGACCTGCACGCCACCCCCGGTGGCCGCGGCGATGGCCGCCGCCCGGGCGACGACCGCAGGGTCGGGCTGGAAACCTTCGGGAGCGCCGATCCGCACGTGCAGACCCGCCGTCGCCCCGCCCAGCAGGTAGGAGTGCGCCATGTTGTTCGCCCCGTCCCCGACGTAGGCGAACCGCAGCCCGGCCACCTGGCCGAACCGCTCCCGGACCGTGAGGAGGTCGGCCAGGATCTGGCACGGGTGGTAGCTGTCGGTCAGGGCGTTGACGGTCGGGACGCCGGAGTGGTCGGCCATCTCCGCCAGCGACGACTGGGCGAACGTCCGCCACACGATCGCCGCGGCCTGCCGACCCAGGACGCGGGCGGTGTCGGCCACCGACTCGCGCTCGCCGATCCCGGCCAACCGGCCGTCGACGATCATCGGGTAGCCACCCAGCTCGGCGATCCCGGCGGCGAACGAGCTCTGCGTCCGCAGCGTCGGCTTGTCGAACAGGACGGCCACCGCGCGCGGGCCCTCGTACGGGCGGTGGGAGAACGGCTGCGCCTTGAGGTGCGCCGCCAGAGCGAGCAGCTCGGTCTGCTCGGCGGGGGTGACGTCGTCGTCGGCCAGGAAGTGCCTCATGACCGGCTCCCGTCGGTGGCGCCGTCGAGCAGCGCGGGCAAGCGGGCGACGAACCCGTCCAGCTGCTCGGCGGTGATGATCAACGGCGGCGCCAGCCGGAGCACGTCGGGCCGCGGCGCGTTGATGATGAACCCGGCCTCCAGCGCCGCGTCGGCGACCTGCGCCGCCACCGGTGCAGCCAGCGTCACCCCGCGCAACAGACCCCGGCCACGGACCCCCGTGATCATCGGGTGGTCGAGCGCGGTGACGGCCCGGACCAGGTGCTCGCCGAGCTCGGTCGCCCGGTTCAGCAGCCCGTCCCGCTCGATCACCGCGATCACGGCCAGACCGGCGATGGCGGCGACCGGGTTGCCGCCGAAGGTGCTGCCGTGGCTTCCCGGTCCGAGCAGCTCCGCGGCG
>JBMDXL010000939.1:0-3278 GCA_048594465.1 Microlunatus sp.
CCTGAAGTCGATCACCATCACCCCCGAGATGCGGACCGCCCTCGGGCTGGCCGACGGGGTGGGTGAGCTGTCCCCGGCCGAGCTGATCAGCGCCTGTCTGCGGGCCCCGGTCGGGCTGCTGTGGAACGGCGGCATCGGCACGTACGTCAAGGCCACGGCTGAGAGCCACGCCCAGGTGGGGGACAAGGCCAACGACGGGCTGCGGGTCAACGGGGCCGAGGTCCGGGCTCGTTGCGTGGGTGAGGGCGGCAACCTCGGACTCACCCAGCTGGGTCGGATCGAGTACGCGATGAAGGGCGGCGAGGCGGGCCGCGGTGGCCGGATCAACACCGACTTCATCGACAACTCCGCCGGCGTGGACACCTCCGACCACGAGGTCAACATCAAGATCCTGCTGGCCGGGGAGGTGGCGGCGGGGCGGCTGACCGGTCCGGACCGCGACACCCTGCTGGCCTCGATGACCGACGAGGTCTCCCGGCTGGTGCTCAAGCACAACTACGACCAGAACCTGGCGCTGGCCAACGCCGTCTTCCAGGCGCCGTCGATGGCAGGGGTGCACGAGGACTGGATGGAGCGGCTGGAGGACCGCGGGATCCTGGACCGGGAGATCGAGTTCCTGCCCGGCGCCGACGAGCTGGCCGAGCGGCGGCGCCACCAGCAGGGGCTGACCTCGCCCGAGCTGTCGACGCTGATGTCGTACACCAAGATCATGCTGGCCCGGGAGGTGCTCAGCTCCGACCTGCCCGACGACCCGGACCTGGCCGACCGGCTGGTGCGCTACTTCCCGACGCCGCTGCGGACGACGTACGCCGACCAGATCCGCGAGCACCGGCTGAGCCGGGAGATCATCACCACCGTGCTGGTCAACGACTTCGTCAACAAGGCCGGGATCACCTCCTACCACCGGCTGTCCTCGGAGACCGGCGCCTCGGTGGCCGACCTGATCCGGGCCGGCGTGGCGGCCCGGCTGATCTTCGGGGCGGCCGAGTCCGAGGCCGCGATCGCGGCCCTGGACCACCAGATCCCGGCCGCGGTGCAGACCGACCAGCGGCTGGAGGTGCGCACCCTGGTGGAGCGGGCCACCCGGTGGCTGGTCAACAATCGGCGCCGGCCGATCGACATCCGGGCGACCGTCGACTTCTACGCCGAGCCGGTGGCTGACCTGCTCGCGGTGCTGCCCGACCTGCTGTCGGGACGCGACGCCGAGGCGTACGCCAAGGCGCTCAGGGGCTACACGGAGAAGGGGGTGTCGACCGAGCTGGCCAGCCGGATCGCCATCCAGCCCTACCTGTTCCCGGCCCTGACCATCGTGGCCACCGCGGCGCAGCGCGACGTCGGCGTCGCCGACGCCGCCAGCGTGCACTTCTCGCTCGGCCAGCGGCTGGGGTTGGACCGGCTGCTGCGCCGGATCATCGAGCTGCCGCGCAGCGACCGCTGGGAGATCATGGCCCGGGCCGCGCTGCGGGACGACCTGCACGCCGTCCAGGCCGACCTGGCCGCGGAGGCGCTGGCCGGCGGCACGGGTGGTTCGACCAAGCAGCGGATCGCGGCCTGGGAGAAGGCCACGCCGGGGGTGGCGGAGTCGATCAAGACGCTGCGCTCCATCTGCGACGGGAAGCCGGACCTGGCCAAGGCCTCGGTCGGTCTGCGGGTCGCCCGCGGGTTGCTGCCCCGGGTGAGCTGACCGGTCCGACCCCCGTGGTAGGTGTGGGGGATGACGACGCACGCAGCGCCCAGGATCGACCTCCACACCCACTCCGCGGTGTCGGACGGCACCGACAGCCCGGCCGAGCTGGTGGCCAACGCGGCCGCCGCCGGGCTCACGGTGGTGGCGCTGACCGACCACGACACCTTCGACGGTCTGGACGAGGCGCGGGCGGCGGGGGAGCGGTTCGGGGTCGAGGTGGTGCCCGGGCTGGAGCTGTCCTGCTCGCGGCAGCACCAGAGCGTGCACCTGCTGGCGTACGGGGCCGATCCGGACGACGCCGACCTGGCCGCGGAGATGGCGCTGGTCCGGGACGGTCGCACCGGTCGGCTGCGCCCGGTGCTGGCCAAGCTGGCCGAGCTGGGGGTGCCGGTGACGGAGGAGGAGGTGCTGGCCTTCGTCGGCAGCAGCCCGTCCGTCGGCCGCCCGCACATCGCCGACGCCCTGGTCGCGGCCGGTCACGTCCGGGACCGGACAGAGGCGTTCGACCGCTTCCTGGCCGACGGTGGTCCCGCCCACGTGGGTCGCTACGCCATCGACATCGCCCGGGGGATCGACCTGGTCCACGGGGCGGGTGGGGTCGCGGTGATCGCCCACCCGTGGGGGCGCGGGCGCGAGGCGGTGCTGCCGCCCGCGGTGCTGACGGCGCTGGTCGCCGAGCACGACCTGGACGGGATCGAGGTGGACCACCAAGACCACGACCCCGCGGCCCGAGCCGGGCTGCGGGCGCTGGCCGGGGAGCTCGGGGTGCTGGCCACCGGGTCCAGCGACTACCACGGCACCGGCAAGGTCGACCACGACCTCGGGGTGAACACCACCGACCCGGAGACGTACGCCGCGTTGCGCCGGCTGATGGCCGAGCGTGCCGCCACGCCGGGCCGTGCGGGCGCCGCTGTCCGGCGTCGTTGAGGTGCCTGGGCACAATGTCGGGGTGAGTGCGCAGAAGGCCTGGGTCGTGGCGGTGGCCAACCAGAAGGGCGGTGTGGCCAAGACCACCACGGTCGGCTCGCTCGGTTCGGCGTTCGCCGAGCAGGGCCTGTCGGTGCTGCTGGTCGACCTCGATCCGCAGGCCTGTCTGACCTTCTCGCTGGGGATCGATCCCGAGGGCGTCGAGGGCTCGGTGCACCAGGTGCTGCTCGGAGAGGTCAAGGCGGCCGACGTGGTGGTGCCCACCGAGGACGGCGTCGACCTGCTGCCGGCCACGATCGAGCTCGCCACCGCCGTGCAGCTGCTGCTGATGCGCACCGGCCGGGAGCAGCTGCTGAAGACCGCCCTGGCCCCGTTGCTCAAGCGCTACGACGTGATCATGCTCGACTGCCCGCCGTCACTGGGGGTGCTGACCACCGTCGCCCTGACCGCCGCGCACGGGGTGCTGATCCCGCTGCAGTGCGAGACGCTCAGCCACCGCGGGGTCGGCCAGCTGCTGGACACCATCCACGACGTCAAGCGGATGACCAACCGCCGGCTGAAGGTGATCGGGGTGCTGCCCACCCTCTTCGACTCGCGCACCAGCCACGGTCGGCTGGTGCTGGAGCGGATCGGCGAGGACTACGGCGTCACCGTGTGGGAGCCG
>JBMDXL010000094.1:0-4246 GCA_048594465.1 Microlunatus sp.
AGCTGACCGAGCGATCCAGATCGGAACGTCGACCACGATTCTCAGCCGGACTCCGCCAGAGAACTCCATCCTGAGGCGGTATCGGCATGCATTGATGCCCGGTGGTGGTCTTGACGCCGGACGAACGAGGTCGCTCAGAAAGATCAGGCCAGGTACGGATCCCCGTCGCGCCACTTGATGACACCTGTCCACGCGTCGCGCACCAGGGGATCGAGGCTCTGACGGACGTGGAAGGCCACCCTCAGCTTGGTGCCGTCCTGGAGCACCTCGGCACCGCCCGGTCCGCAGAACCGATCCGTCTCCGACGTACTCATGCCCCCCACCCACCGGGGGTCGCCGAGGGCGAACAGGCTGCTGCCCGACCAGACCTGGGTGGCGTAGTCACAGTCGCGGTAGCCGTTCCGCGAGACGAACAGGTGGACCCGACCGTCGGGGTCGCGATAGACATCCGGGGCCTCGGCTACCGCCGAGCCGATCTGAGCGGTGTCGAGAACGACCTTTGGCTTACCTGCCTTCGTCGTGCCCGAGACGTTGTCCACCCTGACCGCCATGATCTTGAACCGGCGCGGGTCGTAGTTGCCGATCTTGTAGATGAGGTAGCGGTTCCCGTTCTTGGTTGTGTAGACGGACGGGTCGATTGCCTCTGTGTATCCCGCGGGCGGAAAGATCAACGGCTTTGCCGCTGGGACGAACCCGCCGAGCGGCGACGAGCTCTGAGCCGCTCCGATGCAGTGCTTCCCGTCAGCTGCCTTGCCTGGGGCTTCCCGGCGGGCGGCGAAGTACATGGTGAAGCGCTCGCGTTCGGGAACGTCGCTCGCGGTCTGGAAGACGTGGGGTGCCCAGAGCTCGGGCTTCTGCGTGTCCCCGGCTTCGTAGGTCCACTCCGGCCGGGTTCTCATCGAATCGCCGTGGGTGACGAAGCCCTTGCCGGGCTTCGTCGAGCTCGCCACCCGGAAACCCGCTCCGGTGCTGTACAGGTAGTACTTCGTCCCCAGCGTCCGCGTGGTGAACACCGCGAACCCTGGGTCAGGAAAGTCCTCGGCGATCACGTTGCGGGCCTTGGCCCCATCGGGCGCTGCTTCCGCGGGCACGGTAGCGCCGGCAAGGGCGACACCTGCCAGGGTGGCGAGAGCAGCGCCAGTGGCCATCCAACGGCGAGATCGTTTCTGCATGGATCCTCCTGAGCATCGATTGCCCTGAACCTGCCACTGCACAGGGTCACGGTGAGTCCGCGTGCACCCGCAGGTCGTCGAGCTCGGCGGCGAGCCAGTCGATCTGAGGCCTAGGTTCGTGGCGGACATTGCCGGGGCTCCCACACCTCGACAAGGATGTCGCCGGTCAGCGGCCGCCCAGTGCGTAGCCGGCGGGACAGGTCATCGGCCGTTCCGGGGGCGTACTCGTCGAGCGGCGCCCTTCGCCGGCAGACCCTCCGGAGCCTCGCGACCCAGGATGCTCAGGACCGCCGAACTCGGTTGGTCGTTGGTCCGACGGAAAGCTCACTCCGCCGGGTCCGGTGCCGTGGCCAGCTTCAGCGCCAGCGCACAGAACATCGAGTCGGCCCAGCTGAACCAGGGTCGGGTGAACGCGGTGTCGTCGTCGACGTCGAAGCCCTCGTGCACGTGGCCTGTGCCCGCCGTGGTGGCGGCGATCAGGTGCAGCAGCTCCAGCGCCCGCTCCGGTGACTCCGAGGTCAACCCCTCGACGGCCAGGGCGATCGGCCAGACGTACCGCTCGGGCGTGTGCGGGCTGCCGACACCGGCCGCGACCCGGCCGCGGTAGTAGAACGGGTTGTCGGGTGACAGCACGAAGTCCCGGGTCCGGCGGTAGCGCGGGTCGTCCACGGCGATCCCGGCCACCAGGGGCAGGGAGAGCAGCCCCGGCATGTTGGCGTCGTCCATCAGCAGCTGGTGACCCAGACCGTCGACCTCGTACGCCCAGATCTCACCGTGGACGTCGTGCTCGACCAACCCGTACGCCTCGATCCCCGCGGCGAGCCGGTCCGCCAGCGCGTCGGCGTCGGCCACCAGAGCCGAGTCGCCGCCGGCGGCGGGCACCAGGTCGGCCAGCAGCCGCAGGCAGTGGACGGCCATCAGGTTGCCGGGCACGTGGAAGCCGTACGTGCACGCGTCGTCGCTGGGACGGAAGCCGGCCCAGGTCATGCCCGTCGGTCCGACCGGTGTGCCACGGCCGTCGCGGGTCAGCGTGTCGATGGCCACCGTGTCGGGCCGGACGAACCGGTAGTCGGACCGTTCCTCGTGGGCGGTCTCGAGGTCCAGAGTGGTCACCGCCGCATGGGCGGCCACCAGGAAGGTGTCATCCAGGTGCTCGGTCCGCCCCGTTGCCGACCACACCTGGTGGGCCAGCAGGAAGGGGAAGCAGAGCGAGTCGATCTCGTACTTGCGTTCCCACAGCCAGGGGTCCTCGGACAGGTCCCGGGGCTCGTGACACCGGCCGTTGGCCTCGATGTTGAAGGCGTTGGCGTACGGGTCGTGGCGCAGGTAGGCGAGCTGGCGTCGGACGATGCCCACCAGCAGGTCGGCCAGCGGGCCGTCGGGAGCGTCCTGCGCGATCCGCAGGTACGGCAGCATCTGGGTCGCCGAGTCCCGCAACCACATGGCCGGGATGTCGCCGGTGATCACGAAGACGGTGCCGTCCTCGAGCACGTGCAGGGTGCGGGCCAGGGTCCGGACCATCGCGTCGGCGAACAGCCGGGCTGGTCCCTCACCGGCCACGGCGGCCACCCGGACCTGCCACTGCTCGAGGACGTCGGCGGGCAGCAGGACGGCGGGATCGGGGCGCTCGGTGGTCACCCGCCCGATCGTGCCAGACCCGTCAGCCGACAGCGATCGCCTCGATCTCCACCAGCTGCTCGGGCGACGACAGGAAGGGCACCACCAGCGCCGTGATGGCCGACTGCGGCTGCGGCATCAGCTCCGCGGCCACCGGCATGAACCCCTCGAAGTCGGCCGGGTTCGTCAGGTAGATGGTGAGCTTGACGATGTCGTCCAGACCCAGCTCCGACTCTCCCAGCACGGCGGTGATCCGCCGGATCACCTCCCGTGCCTGGGCCTCGATGCCGACCAGCCAGCGGCCGTCCTCGTCCGTGCCGATCTGACCCGACACGAAGACCAGCCGCTGGGCCCCGGTGACCTCCAACCCCTGGGCGTACGGCATCGGCGGGACGTCGGCGGGCTGGAGGGTGCGCTTGCTCACGGTGCTGGTCATGATCGGCCTCTCGTCGGAGTCGGAGCGCCAGGCTGGCAGCCGGCACTGACACTCCTCCCCGCACACGACCCGACCGGCCAGTGCGCGACCGCTCGGTGCGCCGCGGGTCAGTGCGCGACGGGCAGCCGTTCCGGGGTGGGGGCGGTCCGCACGGAGCTCGCGCCCTGGGGTCGGGCGGCCGGGGCGATCAGCCCGGCCACGACCACCAGCGCCAGCACGGCCACGAACGAGTGCAGCAGACCGACGTGCTCACCGAGCATGGCCAGCACCGGCGGACCGAACAGGAACGCCGCGTAGCCGACGGTGGCGGCCGCGCTGACCCGGGCCGCGGCGGTCCGGGAGTCGTCGGCCGCGGCGGACATGCCGACCGGCAGACCCAGCGAGGTGCCGAGCCCCCACAGGGCGATGCCGACGGCGGCCGTGACCGCGCTCGGCCCGAAGATCGTGATGGTCAGCCCGACGGCGGCCACCAGGGCCGAGGCGCGCAGGGTGGCGACCCGCCCGAACCGGTCGATCAGCAGCACCCCGGACAGACGACCGATCGTCATGGTGACCACGAAGATGCCGAACAGCGCGGCACCGGCGGTCTCGCTGATCCCGTAGCCGTCGACGGTGGCCAGTGGCAGCCAGTCCTCGGCTGCGCCCTCGGCGAAACCCATGCCGAGCACCATCAGACCGATCAGCAGCGTCCGCGGGTCCTTCCACACGGCCAGCCGCTCGGCGGTGCTGAGCCTCGGCTGGCTGACCCCGGCGCGGCCGACACCCTCGGGGATCAGCCGGACGGCCGGGATCACGGCCAGCACCAGGATCACCGCGGCGACGCCCAGGTGCAGACCCACCGAGATCCCGAGGAACGTGGCGAGCACTCCCAGAGCCGCACCGGTCAGCGTGCCGACGCTGTACATGGCGTGGAAGATCGGCATCACCGTACGACCCAGGGCCCGCTCACTGGCCGCGCCGGCCACGTTCATCGACACGTCGCAGGTGCCGAACCCGAGACCGAACACGACGAGCCCGGCGA
>JBMDXL010000940.1:0-3945 GCA_048594465.1 Microlunatus sp.
ACGGCGTCGCTGGCCGCCGCACTGGGGCTGTCGCCCAGCGAGGCCGCCCGCGCGGCCGCTGTGGCGGCCACGCCGGACCAGACGAAGGAGACTCCCCAGACCAGGAACTGCAGGCAGATCAGCACCACCAACACCACCGCGGGCATCATCAGCACGGTCTCGAGGCTGGCCTGGCCGGCTTCGCCGACCCGCTGCCTGGCCCGGCGACCCTTCTTCGCCGGGGCCGTCCGGCGACCGTTGGTCGTGGGGCTCGGGGCGTCGGCGCCGGTGTCGGCCCCGGCCGCGTCCGACCTCTCCGACGAGCGGGTCGGGGAGACGCCCTGGGCGCGGGCCGCCCGGGCGCCGTTGGCCCGGTGGCCGCCGTTCGTGCCCTGCGTGCTGCCCGGTCCGGTCGCCGACGTGGTGGCCGAGGCCTCCGCGGCGCGGCGGAAGGCGCGGTAGACGTCGAGCTCCTCGCCCAGACTGCGCAGGCTCTTCCACCAGATCTGGTTGCGGACCTCGGACGGGGTGCGGCTGTTGCCGGCGCGCTCCAGTCCTCGGTCCAGGTCGGGGATGAGCACCTCGGAGCGCTTGCCCAGCACCAGCTCGTCGATCGTGTCCTGCTGGATCTCGGAGCGGCGGACGAACCGGTTGACCACGACCTTGAGCGCCTCGTCGGAAACGACCCCCAACGACTCCCAGGCCAGGGTCTGCCGGCGCGCGGCCCGCAGGGCCGGCACGTCGGCGGTCACCACCTGCAGGGTGACGTCAGCGGTCTCGACCATGGCGGCCTGGGTGGTGGTCACCGCCGAGCCGGTGTCGACCACCACCAGGTGGTAGAGCCCACGCAGCTGCGCCAGGATCCGGCGGACCGCCTCGGGGGTGACGAACTCGGTGTCGCGGATCTCCGGCGGGGCCAGCAGCAGGTGGAGCCGGCTGCTGTGGACCACGACGGTGTCGGAGACGGCCCGCGGCGAGAGGTCCTCGCTGATCTTGGCCAGATCGGCGATCGACACCCGGTGGGCGACGTCCAGATAGCTCGGCACGTCGCCGTTCTCCACCGCCAGGTCGACCAGGCAGACGCGGATGTTGGGGTCGCTGCGGACGACGTCCCAGGCCAGGTGGGAGGCGATCACGGTGGTGCCGACCCCGCCCTTGGCGCCGGCGATGGCGATCACCCGCGCGCCCCGGTCGGCTCGGCGGGCCGAGGCCTCCGGGTTGTCGGCCATCGCGGCGCGGAGGGTCTGGGCCCACTCGAGCACCGACCCGAGCCGGTGGTTGACGTCCTCCAGACCGAACGGGAACTCCAGCACGCCCCGGGCGCCGGCGTCCAGCGCCGCCCGGTAGGTCGAGGCGGTCTGGCTGGTGGTCACCACCATCACGGCCAGCCCCGGGTTGCGCAGCGTGAGGTCCCGCACCGTGTCGGTCACCGACGCCGGACCGAGCGCGTCGTGCACGAACAGCAGCGTGGGCCGGTGGCTGCGGACGGCAGAGGTCATCTCCTGGGTGGACTCGGCCACGAACGCGACGTCGATCTCGGCGTCGGCCTCGTCGAGCCGGGAGCGCAGCTCCTGGACGATGACCTGGTCGGCGATGGCGATGACGGCCCGGGTCATGAGTGGAGCCTCTCGGGAGTGCAGACGGTGATCACTCGGCACCGTCCTCGGCGACGGCCTTGCCGCCCAGGTTGCGGGCGTCGAAGGTCTTGCGCTCCTTGCTCCGGTCCTGAGCCACACCGGGCGGCAGACCGATCAGGCGGACCTCGTCGGCGAACGACGCCGCGTACGTGACCGACAGGGCCGCGTCGGCCTTGAGCGCGAGCGTCACCGGGATCACGTTCTGGATCGACTTCGCGTCCGGCGCCTGCACCTGCTGCTGGCCGAGCACCGAGACGACGCGAGCGTTCTCCACCAGGATCCTGGCCTGCTTGGGCAGACCCTTCACCTGGTCGAACGCGACGTACACGTCGACGCGGTCGCCCGGGCGGACCCGTCCGGCGAGCCCGGTGACGGCGTCCACGTTGACGGCCACCTCGCGCTCGGTGGGATCCAGGTCGCTGGCCGGGACCAGCGCGTCCAGGCTGATGGGGGAGCCGGCGGTGATCGGGGTGGCGGTGACCCGGCCGTCGATGTCGGAGGACTTCAGGATCGTGTTGTCGGCGGCCCAGCGCTGGGGCACCTGCACCGGCTCGGTGTTCTCGCTGGACAACGTGGTGAACGGCGGCAGGTCCTTGGTCACCTGGTAGACCGTGACCATCGGGCCGACCTTGGTGTTGACGCTGGCCACGTAGCTGGCGACACCGACGAAGACCAGGACGGCGGCGACGACGGCCAGCACCATGAAGGCGACCCCC
This sequence comes from Microlunatus sp., assembly GCA_048594465.1. Lineage (GTDB taxonomy): Bacteria > Actinomycetota > Actinomycetes > Propionibacteriales > Propionibacteriaceae > Microlunatus. The sequence continues at coordinate 2,333 of JBMDXL010000940.1, forward strand.
CGTCGCTGGCGTGGGTTCATGCTCATGCTGCTTCGCTCTCTGCGGTGACCCCGACGGAACGGGGACGGTCGATGGGGGTGTCCGGTGCGGTGGGAGGCGCCGGGGGGTGACTGTCCGTGACATGATCACCAAGCACCCGCAACGCGGTCAGTGGCTGGCTGGACCGTCCGGCCCAGCGGCTGTCGATGATCATGGTGTCGACCTGGCGGGCGCCACGGTCGCCCAGCTGGTCCGCGAGGTGCGTGGGCAGGACCGCGGCACTGACGAGCTCGTGCTCGGTGGCCGTGCGCCAGCTGTCCTGGGTGAGGCCCGGGCGCGGCGCGAGCTCGACGATCGGGCTGCCGGCTCTCACCAGGCAGCGCAGTCGGGCGCCGACGCTCAGTCCGACGCCACGCAGTCGCCAGGCGGCGGGCGACCAGACCAGGCTGCGCGCCGCGGCCAGCTCCGTCCGCAGCAGCACGCGCAGCTCGTCGGTCCCGGTCAGCCACGGGCTCGTGGTCAGCACCCGATCCGCGACGACGGTGAGCGTGAGGGCATGGTGCGTGCTGGTGATCACCGACACCCGAGCCGACGGGCGTGCAGCGGCGACCAGGTCGGCCTGCTGCCGCGCCGAGGTCTGCAGGGTCTCCGGGCACAGCACCACGACCTCGCTGTCCGGCCGGTCGGCGACGACCCGGAGGAGAGCAGCGGGTGAGCTGCTCAGCACGCCGGCCACCCGACCGAGACCACTGCTTCCGACAACGACGATCAACACGTCACACCTCGACTCCGGCGACCTGACATCGCACTGGGGGCGTCTGCCCGGAGAGAGCCTCCGGGCCGAGGTCCATGCTGGCAACGCAAGGGGTCACCCGTTCCGGTTCGCGCCGGGTCGGGACGACCGAGACCGCCGGATCGCGAGCCAGATCACCAACCCCAGCAGGGCAACCGCGCCGGCGCCGACCGCGGCGGCGACGGCCAGGGCGCCCGCGTTCGGCGATTCCGCCGGTGGGGTCGCGGGGTCGGTCGACGTGGACGGGTCCGGGGTCGCAGTCGTCGACGACGCACTCGCCGACGGGGTCGGCGACGGCGCCGTCGCGTACTCGGGCAGACCCGCCGGCGTCCCCTCCACCGCCAGGTCCAGCCTGATCGGCAGGACGCGCCCCGAGGTGTCCGCGGTGCTCTGCCGGACCTGGACGGAGAGGTAGTACTCACCGGCCACCGAGGCGTACGACGCCTTGGCCAGGGGGTCGCCCTCGGTGCCCACGATCGTCCCGTGCGGGATCTCGCGGTTGCGGACCCGCACCTGCGGCGAGCTGGCGGTCAGCTTCTGCCGGTTGTCGCCCTGCAGGACGCCGCTCTGCTTGGTCAGCGGCACCCGGGAAGGGGTGTAGAGGAGCGACGCCACGGTGACCGCTTCCGTGCTGTCGATATCCCAGGCGTCCCGGTCCGACGGCGCGGTGACCGTGGTGCGCAGCCGCTGCCCGGGCTCGAGCTTGATCTTGTAGAAGATGCTCTCGCCCACGGCCGGCGCATCGGCGAAAGATCCCGGGGTCAGCAGCGGGGCGTTGGTGAAGGAGGAGCCGCCGACGACGCGGCGGACCGGCTTCTTCGCCGCCACGGCGAATCCGGCC
>JBMDXL010000941.1:0-2115 GCA_048594465.1 Microlunatus sp.
AGCCGGACCATCTCGACGGGGTCGTCGGAGCGATGCACCCCGACGACCAGCGTCGCCACGGTGCCCGCCGCCTCCAGGTCACCGCCCCAGCCCGCGATCAGCTCGCCGTCGCCGGCGTACACGACCGCGTGAGGCTCCGCCGACGGGACGTGCACGCTGACCTGGCGCCCGCCGTCGTAGGCGAACGTGGTGGTGACGAGCTCTCCCACCCGGCCCGGTCGGGCCTCCGGCTCGGTCATCGGTGCTCCCTTCTCCGGTCCGCGGAAAACTCTCCCCGATCGAGCGCCTGAGCCCGCGACACGCCGTTCGGGCCCGCACTGGCGGAGAGTTTTCCGCGGCTCACGCTAGACCGCGACCGTCAGCGACCCGATCTCGTTGTCCAGGGTCCGCCGCAGCCGCCGGTCGATGACCGCCTCGACCACCTCGATGCCCAGCGGCGGCTCGGCCAGCACCTCCGCCAGGTCCTCGCCGGTCTCCACCCGCCGGTAGCCGGCCCCGGTGGCGGTGGCCAGCCGTTCCAGGTCGACGTCGTGCGGGGTGCCGAAGATGCGCTCGTACGCGCTGGAGTGGACCGGGTGCCCGTGCTCCAGGGTCGCGAAGATGGCGCCGCCGTTGTCGTTGGCCACCACGATCCGCAGGTCGGGCCGCTGCTCCAGCCGGCCGACGATCAGACCGGTCGTGTCGTGGAGGAAGGTCTCGTCACCGACCAGCGCGTGGGTGGGACGCTCGACCACCAGACCGACCCCGACGGCGGTGGACACGGTCCCGTCGATGCCGGCCAGCCCCCGGTTGGCGTACACGGTCGGCGGGGCGTCGCTGACCGGGGCGAGGTCGAGATCGCGGACCGGGGAGGAGGACCCGACGACGAGGGTGTCGGAGGCCCCCAGCGCCGACCAGAGTCGCGCCGCGACCACGGGTCCGCTGAGGTAAGCCAGCCCGTCCAGCACCTCGCGCAGCCGGAGCGACATGGCCTCGTCGGCCTCGGTCCAGCGTTCCCGCCAGCCGTCGCGGACCTGTTCCAGGGCCACCGCGTCAGCCACCAGCCGGGCGTTGGTGCCCGGGTCGATCCACTCGCCGTACGGGCTGACCACCACCAGCTCGACGTCGTCGCGACCCAGCAACCGCATCACCGGCCGGGCCAGGGTGGGGTGGCCGAACATGATCACCCGCTCGATCTCCTCTCCCAGCCCCGTCCGCAGCAGCAGCCGTCCGGTGGCCAGGGCGTGGCTGCCACCGCGGGCGTTGCTGACCGGCTCGGCCAGCAGCGGCAGATCGGCCTGCTCGGCGAAGGCGCGGGCGGCGGCCCCGGCGGTCGGGGTCAGCTCCCCCGCCACCACCAGCGTCTGCGGTCCGGTCGGCAGCTCGACCGGCTCGGTCCGCAGCGGCCGCGGCGTGACCTGCAGCTCGGGCTGGATCGGGGCCGACTCCACCCCGGGCACCAGGGGCTCGCTGAACGAGAGGTTGACGTGCACCGGGCCGGGCGTGCCGCTCCGGGCCCCGGTGGCCGCGGTCAGCACCCGCCCCAGCTCGAACCGCCAGGAGCGGGGAGTGGCAGGGGTGTCGTCGATCTGGGTCTCGGCCCGGACGTGGTGGCCGAACAACCGGGCCTGGTCGGTGGTCTGGTTGCCACCGGCGTGCCGGGCAGCGCGCGGCCGGTCGGCTGTCATGGCCACCAGCGGCACGTGGCTGTGGAACGCCTCCAGCACGGCCGGGTGGAGGTTGGCCGCCGCGGTGCCCGACGTGGTCACCACCGCCACCGGCTTCTCCCCGGCCTTGGCCAGACCCAGCGCCAGGAAACCGGCGGTCCGCTCGTCCAGCCGGACGTGCAGCCGCAGCAGACCGATCTTGTCCGCCTCGAACAGCTCGTACGCCAGCGGCGCGCTCCGCGACCCCGGGCACAGCACGACCTCCTGGACCCCGGCCCCGAGCAGCTCGGTGACCACCAGCTGGGCACAGCGTGACGCCTCACCCACGATCGTCCCTCCCCTGCCCTCGCAGCTCCGCGGCCCGCCGCCGCGTCACCTCCAGCCGAGCCTGCCAGAACGCCGCTGTCTCCGCAGCGGCGGCGTACGCGCTGAGCCGCTCCTGCGAGGGGACCACGGGTCGCACCGGAAG
>JBMDXL010000942.1:0-1893 GCA_048594465.1 Microlunatus sp.
TGGGCGATCGCCCGGCTGATCGCCTGGCGGATCCACCACGTCGCATAGGTCGAGAACTTGTATCCGCGCACGTAGTCGAACTTCTCGACCGCGCGCACGAGGCCGGTGTTGCCCTCCTGGATCAGGTCGAGCATCGGCATACCGGAACGCACGTAGCGACGGGCGATGGAGACCACCAGGCGCAGGTTGGCCCGGATGAACCGGTCCTTCGCCTCGGCTCCCTCGGTCACCAGTGCTTCCAGCTCGTCGCGGGAGAGCCCGTCCGGCAGTGCGTCGTCCCGGTGCAGGAGATGCTCCGCATACAGACCGGCTTCGACCGCTTTCGCCAGGGATACCTCGGCTGCGGCGTCGAGCAACGGCGTACGGGAGATCTCGTGCAGGTAAACGCCTACCAGGTCGCGCTCTTCGGCGACCTCGTCGGTACGAATCTGAACGGCCACGTTCTCCACTCTTTCGACCCCTCCCCCGTCGTCCACTGCCTTACCCGCTTACCCGACCGCCCGGCGTTGAACCGGTGTCCCCACGGACGGGTACCCCCAGCACAACAGCCCCGGGGCGGGGATGATTCCTCTGGTCGCCAGGTTTTTACGTACCGACCGCTGAGACCTGCGCCACTTACTAAGACGCATCGGCGACCAATTTGGTTCGACAACCGGCCGTCATCAGGTATTCGGCGCCGCGGCGCCGATGGATGACCTGCAGATCGGTGCGATTCAGGTGCAATGATTTTCGCGTTGAAGCTGTGAATATTCACAGCTAAAAGGTGGCGAACGCAGGGATGGAAAACAATCTGGAACAAGACTAGCGCGGCGCATTCTCTTTCAAATGTCCGGATCCGGGTCGACGACTCCCGAACACCGCTCAACCGCTAGCGTGCCGACATGAACTTCCCCAGCGCACCCCGGTCAAATGTCGTAGACACGCTGCACGGGCGACAGATCCCCGACCCGTACCGCTGGCTGGAGGACGCCGACGACCCGGCGACGAAGGAGTGGTCCAGCGCCCAGGACAGCCTCTTCGTCACCCATCGCGAGGGTTGGCCGCGCCGCGAACGCTTCGCCGCGAGGCTGGCAGAACTCATGGGAAGCGGCTCGGTCGGCCCACCCGTCTGGCGCGGCGAACGCCGCTTCCACACCCGCCGCGAACCGGGCCAGGAGCACGCTGTGCTTCTCGTCACAACGGTCGGATCGGCGACCGGATCGGCGACCGGGGACGAGACCGTCCTCATCGACCCGATGGCCCTGGACCCCACCGGCACCACCACCCTCGACCGGTGGACGCCCTCCGTCGAGGGTGACCGGCTCGCCTACCTGCTCTCCTCCGGCGGCACCGAGGAGTCGTCGGTGTACGTGCTCGACGTCGCCCCCGGCGAGACCCTCGAAGGCCCCATCGACCGGGCCCGGCACTCCTCGGTGTCCTGGCTGCCCGGCGGCGACGAGTTCTACTACCAGCGCCACGAACCGGGCGACGAGGGCATCCACCACCGGCGCGTCTACCGGCACCGGGTGGGCACCGACCCGGCCGGCGACGTCCTGGTCCACGGCGCCGGCGCCGAACGCGCCACCTACCACTCCACCACCGTCTCCCGCGACGGGCGCTGGCTGCTGGTCTCCTCCTCGCGCGGCACCGATCCGCGCAACGACCTGTGGATCGCCGACCTGCACGCGGCCGACCCGCACGCGTTCACGCCGGTGCTGACCGGACTCGACGCGCAGGCGTACGGCGTGGTGCGCGACGGCCGGTTGTACGTGTGGACCGACCTCGACGCCCCGCGCGGACGGATCTGCGCCGCCGACCCCGCCGCACCCGGCCACGCGCACTGGAGCACCCTGATCCCCGAGGACGCCGAGGCGGTCCTCTCCGACGGGGCGGTCATCGACGGGCCTGGCCTGC
>JBMDXL010000943.1:0-1739 GCA_048594465.1 Microlunatus sp.
CCTGGTCCTTGGCGTACTTGGCGCAGTTGTCCTGCCACTTCTGCAGACCTGCGACGGCGTCGGTCTTGTCCGCGAACGCCTTGCCGATCGTCTCGTTGAACTGCGTGTACACGTAGTCCATGAACGGCAGCCAGCCGAAGTCGGTGCTGACGGTCTTGGAGATCCCGGCGAAGAGCTCGTTGACCTTCTGGCCGCCGTAGAACTTCGCCGCCTGACCCGTGAACGAGGGGTCCTCGAGGACGGCGTTGGTGGCCGGGAAGAGGAACTGCTCGGTGGCGAAGCGCTTGGTGGAGTCGACGTTCGTGTTGATCCACAGGGCCAGCTGCGACGCCGCGATCGGGTTCTTGCTCGACTTCAGCACCGCGTCGGTGGAACCTCCCCAGTTGCTGGAGACCGGAGCGCCGGTCCCCCACTGCGGCAGTTCGGCGGCCCGCCACTTGCCGGACGTCTTGCCGGCGGTGCCCTGCAGGAACACCGGACCCCAGGCGGCGGCCGGCCAGGAGGCGTACTTGCCGTTGGCCAGTCCCTGGTACCACTGGTCGGTGAAGTCGGTGTCGATCGAGGCCGCTCCCGAGGTCACCAGGTCGCCCCAGTACTTGGCCACCTGCTTGCCCTGCTCGCTGGCCAGGTCGATGGTCACCGTCTGCTGGCCGTCGAACGTGAACGGCCGGGCGCCGAGCTGCCACATGTAGGCCACGATCTGACCTGCCTGGCTGGGCGCCACGTTGACCAGGTAGCTCTTGGGGTTCTTGGTCCGGTAGCTGTCCGCCGCGGCAGCGAAGTCGTCCCACGTCCTGGGCGCCTCGATGCCGGCGTCGGAGAGCAGGTCCTCGCGGTAGAGCAGACCCATCGGCCCGGTGTCCTGCGGGACACCCCAGAAGCCGTTGTTGGCGCTGACCTGGCCCCAGACCCACTCCGGGAACTTCGAGGCCACGTCGCTCGGCGCGTACGGCGTCAGGTCCAGCAGCGAGCCGTCGCCGAGGGTGAAGGACGGGATGTACTGGAACTCCATCTGGGCCACGTCCGGTCCGCCCTGGCCGGACTGGATGGCGGTGCGCAGCTTCTGGTAGTGCGGTGCCCCCTGGCCGACGTTGACCACGTTGACCTTGATCTTGGGGTAGGCCTTCATGAACATGTCGACCTGGTTCTTGATGTCCGGGACCCAGGTCCAGAACGTCAGGGTGGTGTCGGTGTTCATGGCGGTGTCGATCTCGCTCTGCGGGACCGCGGAGGCCGAGGACTGCGGTGCGCTGCCGCTGTCGTCCCTGCTGCTGCAGCCGGACAGGACGAAGGCGCTGGTGGCGGCCGCTGCGGTGCCCAGCAGGAGGCTGCGGCGGCTGAACGGTGAAGACATCGGTGTCCTTTCGAGGAACGGTGTGAGGAGTGGTGGGTGACGGTGGGTCTCGGAGGGCTGTGGTCGGGTGCGCGGTGGACCTGGTCAGCTGTCCGGCGGTGGACCGGTCGAGTCCCGCACCACCAACCGGCAGGACAGCTCGATCGGCTCGGCCGTCGGGGCGGCGCCCTCGATCATGGAGACCAGCTCGCTGAGGATGCGCTCGGCCGCCTCGTCCGCGTCGATGGCCACCGTGCTGAGCGGCACCATCTGGAACTCCGCCTCGGGCACGTCGTCGTAGCCGAACACCGACACGTCGTCGGGCACCCGTCGGCCGGCCTCGGTCAGGGCGCGGAGCACGCCCATCGCCATGTGGTCGTTGGCCACGAAGATCGCTTCAGGACGC
>JBMDXL010000944.1:0-11112 GCA_048594465.1 Microlunatus sp.
TCGGTGCTGGCCCACGTCGAGGAGTTCGCCACCGACGACCACGACCTGTTCCTGGTCCGGCTGGCCGCGTTCTACCACGACGCGATCTACGACATCCCGGTCCGCGAGCGGACCAACGAGGAGGCGTCGGCCCGGCTCAGCGTGCGCGAGCTGAGCCGGACCGGTCTGGAGGTGGAGGACCTGAACGAGGTGTCCCGCCTGGTCCGTCTGACCGCCACCCACGTGCCCGGCTCCCGGGACAAGAACGGGGAGCTGCTCTGCGACGCCGACCTCGCCGTGCTCGGGTCGCCGCCGGAGGCGTACGCGCGCTACGTCGCCCAGGTGACCGAGGAGTACGCGGCGGTGCCCCGCCTGGACTTCGTGCGGGGGCGGTTCCAGGTGCTCCGCGAGCTGTCCGGCCGGGATCTGTTCACCACCCCCAAGGGGCGCTCCCTCAACGCCCGGGCACGCTTCAACCTGGTCGCCGAGTGCCGCCGGCTGGTGGCCGAGATGCGAGCGGCCGGCATCTCCGCCGACGAGATCGGCACGGTGCCGGCCCCCCGCGGCTGATCCCGGTCGCCGGGCTCGCGGAGCCGGCGATCAGCGGGTCAGCCAGTCGACCAGCGCCGCCGACACCGCGTCCGGTGCCTCCTCGTGCGGGAGGTGGCCCGCCCCGGCGATCTCGACGTGACGGTGCTCGCCGGGGGCGTACGGGGCCGGGGGCAGCATGTCCGGCGGGGTCAGCAGGCGGTCGGCGCTGCCCCGTACGGTCAGCACCGGCACCCGGACGGGAGCCCGCAGGGCTCGTCGGTAGTCGCGACCGGCGGCCCGCAACTGGTCGCGGCCGAACATCCGCAGGTACTCCAGGGCGCAGTGTGGACTCGGCCACAGCCGCAGCGCCTGGCGGTAGTGCTGGGCGTCCGCCGCCGACGGGAACGCCGAGCCGGGTCCGGTGCGACGCCGGAGCAGCCACTCCACGTACGCGCCGTCGCGGGCCGTGATCACCCGCTCAGGCAGGATCGGCAGCTGGAACCAGGCCAGCCCCGGACCCATGGTCCGCCAGGGGAACCGCAGCGGGTGTGGGGCGGCGACGGTGGTGAGGCTCGCGACCTGCTCCGGGGCGTAGGTCAGCGTCGACCAGGCGGCGATCCCGCCCCAGTCGTGCCCGACCAGGTGGGCGGTGGAGAAGCCGAGACTGCGGATGACGGCCGAGACGTCGAGCCCGGTGACGGCCTGGCGGTAGCCGCGCGGGGTCTTGTCGGTGGCCCCGTAGCCGCGGAGGTCGAGGGCCGCCACGCTGAGCCCGGCCGCGTCGAGAGTGGGCAGCTGGTGGCGCCAGGCCCACCAGAACTCACCGAAGCCGTGCAGCAGCAGGACCAGCGGCCGGTCCCGGGTGAAGCCCGGTCCGGTGGCGAGGTGGAAGCGGATGCCGTGGGCGGTGAGCTCCCGGTGCCGCCAGGGCCCCTCGATCAGGACGGACCGGACGGAACCGTCCGGGGCAGGTGCCCGGACCGGGCGACCCGGCCGCCGGTGATCGACACCCGTCCGCCGGCGACGCATCCCTCAGGCCCGCATCCGTCGGCCCGACCCCGCTCGCGGAGCTCGGGTCAGCGCAGCGCCTTGGTGTCGTTGACGACCGTGCCCTCGATCCGCGGGGCACCGGCGGCCGCGGTGGCGCGGTTCACCGCGGTGCTCAGCTCCGAGACCAGCGCCTGGGCGTTGGCGATGGTCTTCTCCGGCGCCTTGACCTTCTTGATCCGGCTGTAGCCGATCAGTCCGGTGATGGCCGCCAGCACCAGCAGCACCCCGGCGACGATCAGGAACGCGGCCCAGTAGGGGAGACCGAGGGCGGCCAGGCCGAACGCGGCGGCCACGTAGAGCAGCGTCGCGGCGTTGATGCCGAAGTAACCCGCCGCCCCGAACAGCCCACCCCCGATGCCGGCGTTCTTGGCGGCCGGGGTCAGCTCGGACTTCGCCAGCGCCACCTGGTCGTTGACCAGCAGCTGGACGTCACCCCGGATGTCCTTGATCAGGTCGGCGATCTTGCGGTCAGCCATGACGATCTCCTCTCGCTCTTCCGGGCCTGAGCCTAACGGTCCGCCACGAGTGCCCCGTGCAGTCGGGTCGTGATCAGTCCCGCAGCCGGGCCCGCGTACGCCGACGCAGGGACACCGAGGCCAGCACGGCCGCGATCACCGAGCCGACCAGGACGGCGGTCTTGGCCACCTCCTGCAGCGCCGGGTCCCCCTCGAAGGCGAGGTCGCCGATCAGCAGGGCCACGGTGAAGCCGACCCCGGCCAGCAGCGAGAGCGAGCCGATCTCGCTCCAGCGCAGGTCTCCGGCCAGCTCGGCCCGGGTCAGCCGGGCGGTGAGCCAGGACCCGCCGAGGATGCCGAGCACCTTGCCCACGACCAGCCCGAGGATCACGCCCAGACCGACGGGATCGGTGAAGACGAGGCCGAGCTTGGCCAGCGAGATCGGCACCCCGGCCGCGAACAGGGCGAACACGGGCACCGCGAAGCCCGCCGAGAGCGGCCGCCAGCTGTGCTCCCACCGGTCCACGAACGAGGGCCCCTTGGCCATCGACGAGCTGGTCAGCAGGCCGAGGAGCACGCCGGCCACGGTGGCGTGGATGCCGCTGCTGTACATGCACCACCAGCAGAGCGCCCCGAGCGGCAGGTAGAGGTACGCCCCGGAGATCCGGCGCCACTGCAGCAGGGCCCACAGACCGGCACAGGCCAGCGCGCCCAGGAACCACAGCAGCGAGAAGCCGTGGGAGAAGAAGATCGCGATCACCGTGATCGAGCCGAGGTCGTCGACGATGGCCAGGGTGAGCAGGAAGGCACGCAGCGCCGTGGGCAGCTTCGCTCCGACCAGGCCCAGGATGGCCAGGGCGAAGGCGATGTCGGTGGCCATCGGGATGGCCCAGCCTTGCAGCCGGCCGCCGGGCAGGGCGAGGTTGATGCCGGTGTAGAGCAGAGCGGGCACCGCCATCCCGCACAGGGCGGCGACGATGGGCACCAGGGCCTCGGCCGGCTTGCTCAGGGCGCCGACGGTCAGCTCCCGCTTCAGCTCCAGGCCGGCGACGAAGAAGAAGATCGCCAGCAGACCGTCGGCGGCCCAGTGGGCCAGATCCAGCGGTCCCAGCGGCAGGTGCAGCACGCGCTGATAGGACTCGGCCCCGAGGTTGGCCCAGAGCACGGCCACCACGGCGGCGGTCAGCATCAGGGCGCCGCCGACGGTCTCCTGCCGCAGCACGTCGGCGACGGCGATGGTGTCGGCGTCATCGGCGTTGCGGCCGAACAGCACCACCCGGGGACGGTCGCTGGTCATGGTGACTCCTGGGGGTCGACGAACAGGACGCCGACCAGACTTCCCGGCACACCGGCCACGACCCTACCTGTCACCGCTGCTCGACTTCTCCGACCGTTCCGGTGTGGACGCGATGTCGCTCGGGTTGCACGGCGGCGCTCCATCTGCGGATCGAGCGACACCCTCGAACCCGAGCGACGTCGCGGGTGGGAGCCGGTGAGAGCGACAGCCCTACTCGGCGGAGGAGGCCCCCGGGGCGTCCATGTTCTCCTTGATCAAGCTCATCACCGAGGAGTCGGTCAGGGTGGTCACGTCGCCGACCTCGCGGTTCTCGGCGATGTCGCGCAGCAGCCGTCGCATGATCTTGCCCGACCGGGTCTTCGGCAGCTCCTCGACCACCATGATCGAGCGCGGCTTGGCGATCGCCCCGATCTCCTTGGCCACGTGGGCCCGGAGCTCGGCGACCACGTCCGGTCCGCCGTCGCCGGCCTCGGACCGCAAGATCACGAACGCGACGATGGCCTGCCCGGTGGTGGGATCGCTGGCGCCGACGACGGCCGCCTCGGCGACCTTGGGGTGGGAGACCAGGGCCGACTCGATCTCGGTGGTGGACATCCGGTGACCGGACACGTTCATCACGTCGTCCACCCGGCCGAGGAACCAGATGTCGCCGTCTTCGTCCCGCTTGGCCCCGTCGCCGGCGAAGTAGAGACCCTCGAACCGCGACCAGTACGTGTCCTTGAAGCGCTGGTCGTCGCCCCACAGGGTGCGCAGCATCGACGGCCACGGCTTGGTGATCACCAGGTAGCCGCCGGAGCCGTTCGGCACCGACTGCGCCTCGTCGTTGACCACGTCCACGCTCACCCCCGGCACCGGGGTCATGGCCGCGCCGGGCTTGCCCGAGGTCACCCCGGGCATCGGGCTGATCATGTGCATGCCGGTCTCGGTCTGCCACCAGGTGTCGACCACCGGCGTGGCGTCGCCGCCGATCACGCGGCGGTACCAGACGTACGCCTCGGGGTTGATCGGCTCACCCACCGAGCCGAGGATCCGCAGCGAGGACAGGTCGAACTTCTCCGGGAACTCCGAGCCCCACTTCATGAACGTGCGGATGGCGGTGGGTGCGCAGTAGAGGATCGTCACCTTGTACTTCTCGATGATCTCCCACCAGCGCCCCTTGTGCGGGGTGTCGGGCGTGCCCTCGTACATCACCGAGGTGGTGCCGTTGACCAGCGGTCCGTAGACCAGGTACGAGTGCCCGGTCACCCAGCCGATGTCGGCCGCGGTCCAGAAGACGTCGGTCTCCGGCTTCAGGTCGAAGGTCGCCCAGTGGGTGTAGGAGGTGCCGACCAGGTAGCCACCGGTGGTGTGCAGGATGCCCTTCGGCTTCCCGGTGCTGCCCGAGGTGTACATGATGTAGAGCGGGTGCTCGGCCGGGAAGGCCTCGGGGGTGTGCTCGTCGGACTGCTTCCCGACGAACTCGTGCCACCACAGGTCCCGACCCTCGGTCATCTCCACGTCCTGCCCGGTGCGCCGGATGACCAGCACGTTCCGGACGTCCGGGCACTTGGTCAGGGCCTCGTCCACGGCCGGCTTGAGACCGGACGGGGCGCCGCGGCGGTAGCCGCCGTCAGCGGTGATCACCACCTCGACCCCGCAGTCCAGGATCCGCGAGGACAGCGCGTCGGAGGAGAAGCCGCCGAAGACCACCGTGTGCGGGGCCCCGATCCGGGCGCAGGCCAGCATGGCCACCACGGCCTCGGGGATCATCGGCAGGTAGATCGCCACCCGGTCGCCGGTCGTGACGCCCAGCTCGAGCAGCGCGTTGGCGGCCTGCTTCACCTCGGTGGTCAGCTGCGCGTACGTGATCGCGCGGGTGTCACCGGGCTCGCCCTCGAAGTAGAAGGCCACCCGGTCACCGTGGCCCGCCTCGACGTGCCGGTCGCAGGCGTTGTAGGCGGCGTTCAGGGTGCCGTCGGCGAACCACCTGGCGAACGGCGGGTTGCTCCAGTCCAGCGTCTCGGTCGGCTCCACCTCCCAGCTGAGCCGCTTGGCCTGCTCGGCCCAGAACGCCTCCGGGTCGGCGGCCGCCTGCTCGTACGTCGCCGCGGTGACGTTGGCCGACGCGGCCAGGTCGTCCGGGGGCGGGAACCGACGGTCCTCGTGCGACAGGTTGGAGAGGGCCTCGGAGCTCTTCTGGGCCTCGTCACTCACAGCTGAACCTCCACGTCGACGGTGCACGGGCGGCGCGCCAGCACCCCGTCGACGGCAGGCGTCATCGAGGTCCGGCGGGCTCGGCCCGAGCCTATGCGACCTCCCGCTGCGGTGGCGTTGCACGGTCGGCGGATCCGGCCCGGTGCGTCGCCACGACGTCGTCGACCACGGCCGCGAACCCGGCCGCACCCGACGCGGCGGTCATCTCGGTGGCGATCCGGGCCGCCGCCGAGCGGTAGCCAGGTTCCGTCAGCACCTTCTGGACCCCGCGGCGGATGCGGGCACCGCCCGGTCGCTGTCGCCGCAGGCTCACCCCCGTGCCGGACCACACGACGCGGGCGGCCACCTCGACCTTGTCCTCCTGGCCGGGTGCGACCACCACCGGAACACCGTGGGCCAGGGCGAACTGGACCCCGCCGTAGCCGCCGTTGGTGACCAGCACGTCGGTCTTGGCGAACAGCTCGGCGTAGGGCAGGAACTCCGCGGCCCGGGTGTTGGCGGGCAACGGGCCGAGGTCGGCGACGGGCCGACCGCCCGTGGCCACCACGACGAGGACGTCCTCGCCGGCCAGGCCCTGGACGGTGGGCAGGATCAGGTCACCGAGATCGGCGTTGGCGATGGTGCCCTGGGTGACGTGCACGACCGGGCGCGAGCCGTCCAGGTCGGACCACCATCCCGGGTACGGGTGGTCCAGCGCCGAGGAGCTGGTGACCATCCCGGTGAACTCGAGGCGGGTCGTCGGTTCGGGCCGGGGGTACTCGAAGGAGGGCACGGACAGCTGCACCACGGCGTCGGCCCGACCCAGCCACGCCATCATCGGGCCGTCGCCGTCGCGACCGAGAACCCGTTGGGCGATGGCCGCGCCGGCCGCCTCGGCTCCTCGCAGCACCCGGGCGTTGACGGCGCGCAGCACGCCGTTCCGCAGGCGGCCGGGCAGACCGCTCATCGGGGGCAGCCCGAGACCGAACGGAGCCAGGTCGGGGCCGGGCAGGGCCAGCGGCACCACCCCGGCGACCAGGACCGGTGGCCGCTGGTCCCCCGGCAGCTCGGCCAGCAGGGCCCCCGAGAGGAACAGCGGGTCGACGATGACCGCATCGGCCGCGGACTGCGTCAGCAGGGCGGTCACCGCGGCGTGCTGCGCCTCGCCCGGACGCACGAAGATGTGCTCGATGTCGAAGGCGATCGCGGCCAGGGGCGACAGACCCGCCCGCTCCGGGAACCGGGCGACCACGTCGCGGTCGTCGAAGTCGGCCTCGGGTGGCAACGGCACGTGCGTCGCTCCGGTGGCGGCGACGACGTCGGCGAAGCGGGAACCGGTCAGGAACCGGACGGTGTCGCCGCGGGCGACCAGGTGGGCGGCCACCGGCAGCAACGGGGCGACGTGGCCGTGGACCGGGACGGCGGCGATGAGATGGCTGGGCATGGCGGTGCTCCTGTGCGCGAAGGCCTTTGGTACCTTCCGGTACGGGCCTAGTTTATTGAGTACAGGTATACAGGAGTCAATATGGTTTCCGCTGGTAAGTCGTCGACGGGAACGCGTGGGTACGTGTCCCGGCTGCGGCAGGAGCAGGCCGCCGCGACCCGGGAGCGCGTGGTCGGAGCCGCCGCCGCGCTGTTCGCCGAGCGGGGCTACGCGGGCACCACCCTGCCGGCGATCGGTCGGCGGGCCGGGGTGTCGACCGAGACCGTGCAGAACCACGGACCCAAGGTCGAGCTGCTGCGGTCGGCGCTCGACCTGCTCTCCTTCGGCGGACGCCCGGGGGCGCCCGTGGCCGAGACCGCGCTGGGATCGCAGCTGTTCGTCGCCACGAGCGCGGTGGAGGCGGCACGCACTGGTGCCGCGGTGCTGGCGACGGTCAACGAGCGCACGCACGGGGTCTGGATGGCGTTCTCGGAGGCCTCTCGCACCGAGCCGCCGCTGGCCGCCGAGCTGCGCCGGTTGACCGGGGAGATCGCTGACCAGACCCGGAGCACCCTGGAGCAGTGGCGGGGCCACGGTTGGCTGCGGGAGGACGTCCCGCTCGACACCCTGGTCCGCCGCGCGGTGGCCATCGGCTCGGTCGAGCTCTGGGACCGGTACGTCCGGGTCGAGGGCCACAGCCCGCAGGAGTACCGGACCCTGGTCGCCGGTCTGCTGCTCGACGCGCTGACCACCGTCCGCGAGCCCGATGAGTTCGGTGAATCCACCGGGTCCTAGACCCCATGAGCGAGACGACGAGCCCGTACCGGGTGGAGGAGCGGGCGGCCCAGCCGTACGCGTACGTGAGCAACGACAACGTGTGGGCCGGCGGCTTCGCGGTGATCGCCGACCGCTTCGGCGAGGTGTTCGGCTGGCTCGGTCGACGAGGCGTCGCCCCGGTCGGGCCGGTGTTCTTCCGCTACGTGGCGATCACCATGCCCGGGCCGATGCACCTGGAGGCCGGGGTCCCGATCGCCGAGCTGGTCGACGGCGACGAGACGGTGCGGACCGCCGAGCTGCCGGCCGGCCGCTACGTGGTCGTCCGCCACCACGGGCACCCCGACAGCCTGCGGCAGGCCACCGCGGACCTGCTGGCCTGGGCCGAGGCGGAGGGTCTGGAGTTCGACCAGTGGGAGGCGCCCGAGGGTCACACCTGGGCGGCCCGGACCGAGTGGTACCACTCCGACCCGGTCGAGGTCCCCGACCTGAACGACTGGGAGACCGAGCTCGCCTTCAAGCTCCGCTCCTGACCCGACTTTTGTGCCGGTTTCTCGAACTGTTCGTGCTGCTGCTCCAGAAGATCGGTGTCAGAGGGTCTCGGTGACCTTCTTCAGACCCCGCGGCGCGTCCGGGTCGCCGCCGCGGGCCAGGGCCAGGTGCAGGGCCAGCTGCTGGAACGGGAGGATCTCCAGCAGGGGCGAGAGCTCCTCGCTGACCCCGGTGGGCAGCGGGACGCCGACCGTGGCCGCCTCCACCGCCGACGGGGAGCCGACGCAGAACACGTCCGCGCCGACCTCGGCCAGCCGCGGCAGCACCTGCTGCATGGCCTCGCCGCCGACCCCGGGGGCGACCACGGCGAGCACCGGGACCTGCGGGTCGATCATGGCCAGCGGCCCGTGCAGCAGATCGGCGCCGGAGAAGGCCTGCGCACCGAGGTAGGACGTCTCCATCAGCTTGAGGGCGGCCTCGCGGGCGGTGGCGTAGGAGTAGCCGCGGGCGGTGGTGACCAGCTGCGAGGCGAACCGGTAGCGCTGGGCCAGCGCGCGGACGTGGGCCTCGTTCGCGATCACCTGCTCGGCCAGCGCGGGCAGGCCGTCGGCGGAGGAGCCGTCGCCGCCGCGCAACCGGTCGATGACCAGGTAGAGCGCCAGCAGCTGGGCGGTGTAGGACTTGGTCGCGGCGACGGCCCGCTCCCGGCCCGCCATCACGTCGATCTCCAGCTCGGCGGCCTCGGCCAGCGGCGAGCCCGGCTGGTTGGTGATGGCCAGGGTCAGGGCTCCCTGGGCCCGGGCCACCTCGAGGGACTGGACCAGGTCCGGCGAACCGCCCGACTGGCTGACCCCGACCATGAGCACCCGGTCCAGGCGCGGCCGGGCCCCGTACGCGGTCATGGTGGAGGGGGAGACGAGACCGGCCGGCAGCTGGGCCACGATCTCGACCAGGTACTTGCCGTAGAGGGCGGCGTGGTCGCTGGTGCCGCGGGCGACGAACAGCACCAGCGTGGGGTCGAAGGCGGCGATCCGTTCGGCGACGGCGTCGACCTGGGCGCGGCCGTCGTGCAGCAGCCGCCGCCAGACGTCGGGCTGCTCGGTGATCTCGGCGGCCATCAGGGCTCCGGGCTGGGTCATGGTCGGTGATTCTCCTCGGTGTGGATGTCGGGTGTCGGGACGTCGGGTGTCGGGGGAGTGGTCGGGTCGGTCAGCGGGCGGCGGGGGTCGACGGCTGAGTCGCCGGTTCGGCCTGCTCGGCGAGCCGCAGGGCACCGATGGCGGGGTCGGCGTCGAGCAGCCGCAGGTCGGTCACGCCGATCCCGGCCAGCCGGTCGGCCAGCAGCCGGCGGACCAGCGGTTGGTGCACCAGCACGCCCCCGGCCAGGACCACCGGGCCGGCGATCGCCAGCCGCAGCGAGACCAGCTCCACCAGGGTGGCCAGAGCGCCCGCGGCGGAGGTCACGATGCCGTACGCGGCCCGGTCGCCGGTCTCGGCCAGCGCGCACACCGTACGGGACCGCTCGGCCCAGTAGCGTCGCTCGCCGACGGCGTAGAAGTGGTCGAGCAGCAGTCCGGGACGGGCCAGGCCGCAGGCCGCGGTCAGCTGCTCGGACAGCGTGTCCGGCGCCGCGCCGGCGTCGATCCGGCCGAGCGCGTGCCGGACCGCGGCGCGGGCGATGCCGTAGCCGCTGCCGTCGTCGCCCAGGGCGTGGCCCCAGCCGCCGGCCCGGGCTGTCCGCCCGTCGGTGCCGCGACCCCAGGAGACCGAGCCGGTCCCGGCGATCAGGGCGATCCCGCTGGTCAGACCGGCGGCCGCCAGCAGCAGCGCGCTGTCGTGGACGACCCGCACCCGGGCGTTCGGCAGGGCCGCGGTCAGCACGGCCGCGACCCGGGCCTCCTGCTCGGGGGTGTCGACACCGGCGGCCCCGGCGCAGACCGACGTGATCATGGTCGGGTCGACGTCCTGGGCGGTCAGGTCCGCCAGCAGCTGCCGGAGCTGCCGGGTCGCCGTGGCCAGACCGACCGAGGCCGGGTTGGCGCTGGGACCGCGTACGTCGGCGACGACCACGCCGTGACGGGAGAGCAGGGCCTGGGTCTTGGACCCGCCGATGTCGAGACCGAGCTGGTAGCCGTCCACGCTCAGACCGACCTGTCCGCGGACGCCGTGGCCGGAGCGACGGCCGGGGCTGACGACGCGGGGTCCTGGGTCGGCTCGTCGGTCGGCCAGGTGCCGCCGTTCTCCCAGAAGTGCCGGATGTCGTCCAGTGGACGGCCCTTGGTCTCCGGCGCCAGCTTGAACACGAAGACGAAGGCGGACACCGCGAGCAGACCGAAGATCACGAAGGTGCCGGCCCCACCCACCCGGGTCAGCAGGGTGAGGAACAGGGCGGCGACGGCGACGTTGGCCACCAGGTCCGACGTCAGCATGGCGCTGGAGCCGAGGGAGCGCAGCCGGGCCGGGAAGCTCTCGCCGGCGTACACCCACACGAGCGCACCGAAGCCGAAGGTGAAGCCCACGGTGAACAGCAGCAGACCGAGGAAGCCGAGGGCCGTCAGCGCCCCGCCGAAGTCGGAGCCGACGGTGAACACGGCCACCAGCAGGGCGTTGGCGATGATCATGATCGCGATGCCGGTGAGCAGGATCGGTCGACGCCCGAGGCGGTCCACCAGGGCCATGGAGACGAACACCGCGGCCAGACCGGCGACCTGCACGAGGGCGGGCAGCCCGAGCAGGGCGAAGTTGCCCTCGAAGCCCATGGCCTGGAAGATCCGGGGCGAGTAGTAGACGATCGCGTTGATGCCGGTGATCTGGACGAAGAAGCCCAGACCCACCACGAACAGCGTGGCCCGCAGGAACGGCCTGCGGAACATCTCCCGCAGGTTGGCGAACGAGCCGCGGCCCGAACCCTGCTCCTCGGCCAGGGCGGCCTCGATGTC
>JBMDXL010000945.1:0-3813 GCA_048594465.1 Microlunatus sp.
GTGCCGCTGCTCGACGGCTGCTCCGGCCTGATCCACCTGGCCGCCATCCCGGCCCCGGAGGGGCACCTGCCCGAGGTGGTGTTCGCCAACAACACCCAGGCCACGTTCGCCGCGCTGGAGGCCGCCGGCCGGGTCGGGATCCGCCGGACGGTCATCGCCTCCAGCGGCTCGGCGTACGGGACCGCGTGGTCGCCGGAGCCGACCCGGTTCCGCTACGTCCCCGTCGACGAGGACCACCCGATGACCAACCTGGATCCGTACGGGCTGTCCAAGGAGGTCGACGAGCGGACCGCGGCGGTGATGGCCCGTCGCCACGGTCTGTCGGTGGCCGCGCTCCGGTTCCACTGGATCGTTCCGCGCGAGCAGCAGCTGGCGGCGATGGAGCAGCAGCGCCGGGGGCCGCGTGACCCCGACGAGGAGCTGCGCGGACTGTGGGGCTACGTCGACGTGCGCGACGCGGCCTCGGCCTGCCGGCTGGCGATCGAGGCGGCGGGCCGGGCGTCGTACGGGTTCGTGCCGATGAACATCGTCGCGGCCGACAGCCTGGCCGACGTGCCCGTCGCCGACCTGCTGGCCGCGTACGCGCCGGAGATCGAGATCAGGTCAGCGCTGGGACCGACCCAGGGGGCGTACGCGATCGACCGCGCCGCGGCGCTGATCGGCTGGGTCCCCCGCCACTCCTGGCGCGACCCGGCCTGAGGAGGTCCGGACGCACGACGTCCCCGGCGGCCTCGTGGGCTGCCGGGGACGTCATCGAGGTGCGGTCCGCTGGCGTACGGACTCTTCCCTGCCGGTCACCACGCGTCAGACGGCGGTGGTGTAGGCCTCCTGGCCGCGCCGGTCGGCGCGACGCTGACGGCGCTGGGCCTTCCGCTCGAGCTGCTGCTCGCGGAGAGCCCGCTTGTGCTCGGCCGCCTTGGCGGCACGGAGACTGAGCGAGAGCTGGTCGACGGCGTAGTAGAGACCGAGGGCCTGCTGGTGGGTGTCGTACATGGTGGTGTTCCTTCGACGTGAGAGGTGGTCGAGCTGAGACGGCGCCGTCGGGCCCGCGCGGTGGCGGACGCCGTGGACGGCGGTGGACGACCGTGATGGCACCTCGACAAGGCGAGGGGGGGCGGTCGTCAGGAACGAAGGGCGGGCTGGCTCAGCAGCCGAGGACGGAGGCACCCGTCCAGGCCCGGTCGATGCCGGTCCCGTCATCCGTACCGATGATCATGAACATGGAGTACCTCCTCTCTGCAGACGATGTCGGGGATCTCCCAGCGACAAGATCAACTGTAGGGAAGCGCGGACGAGGGAGGCAAAGGGTTTATCGGCGGGGCTCCGTGATTCTCTTGGGCATGGGTGATCTCAGCTGGGTGCCGCGCTACTACGACGACGTGGCCGGCGAGTACGACGAGTCCCGCGGTGGGGTCGAGCGGGCGCGGGCCGTGGTCGCGGCGATCAGCACGCTGGCGCAACCTCCCGGCCACTGCCTGGACGTGGCCGGGGGCACCGGGATCGTCTCCACCGAGCTGACGGCAGCCGGCTGGTCGGTGGCGGTGCTGGACCGGTCGGCCGGGATGCTGGCCGAGGCCGCCGCGCGGCTGCCGGGGCGGGTGCTGCGGGCCGACGCGGATCGGCTGCCGGTCCGTGCGGCCAGCCTGGACCTGGTCACCATCATCTGGATGCTCAACCTGCTCGACGTCCCCACCGCCGACGCCGTGCTGGCCGAGACCGCGCGCGTGCTCCGACCCGGGGGATGGCTGGTGGTCACGGTGGACAAGGAGCTGGCCCACGCGAGCACGACCACCGTCCGCTCCGACGACGACCGGCGCCTCGGAGAGCTGCTGCCTGCCTGGGGTCTGACCCGCTCCGGCGCCGCCACCTTCTCCGCCCCGAGTCCGTGGGGCTCATCGAGGGAGGGCGACCCGCTGTTCCGGCTGGCTGCCTTCCGGCGTGGTCCGGCACGGGCCCACGGTGCTTGACACCGATCCCGGCCATGCGGTTGTTTCGGTGCATCTACGACGGGGGCTGTCGAGAACTGTCGGAGAGCTGCGCGAGTACGGCGGACCGGACGCGGCGGGCCGGGCACCGAGATCGGTGACCGGTGGAGACTGTCGAAGGGAATGCCATGACGCTGAGTCGTCGCCAACTGATCACCACCGGACTGGGTGTCGCGGCCACCGCGGGACTCGCGGGCTGCGCCGGTCTCACCGGTCGCACCGAGCAGGGCTCGGGTGGCGGCGGTGACGCCGCCGGCCCGGTCACCCTGACCTTCGTGAACTGGTCGGGGGACACCGAGAAGAAGGCCTTCGACGCGCTGATCGCGGCCTTCCAGCAGAAGAACCCCGACATCACGGTCAAGACCGACACCGTCCCGTACGCGAGCATCCAGACCAACCTGGACTCCCGCTTCCAGTCGGGGAACCCGCCGGACCTGTTCCGCGTCTCCTACATCGACATCGGTCAGTACACCAGCCAGGACGTGCTGCTGGACGTGTCGGGCGCCTTCGACCAGGCCGCGGTGGACAGGTTCGTCCCCGGTCTGTGGCAGGGCGTGGTCTACGACGGCAAGCCCTACGGTGTGCCGCACCAGATCGACACCACAGCGGTCCTCTACCGCAAGGACGCCTTCGAGGCCGCGGGCATCACCGACGTGCCCACCACCTTGGAGGAGGCGTGGAGCTGGGACGAGTTCGCCGGGGTGGCCGACAAGCTCGCCGGCGTGGTCAAGGGCAAGCAGTCGCCCTTCATCTACGACTGGCAGAGCGCCGGCGCCTACCGCTGGCTGTCCTGGCTGTTCCAGGCCGGGGGCAACCTGCTGGCCGAGGACCTCAAGGCGCCGGCGGTCGACTCCGACGCCGGACGGCGGGCGGTCGAGTTCACCCAGAGCTTCTTCACCAAGGAGTGGGTGGCCCGGAACACCTCGGTGAAGAGCACCACCTACCCCGACAGCGCGTTCATCGCCGGCACTGTCGCGATGGCCTTCGCTGGTGACTTCCTGATCCCCTCGATCGAGTCCAGCATCGGCGCCAAGGTGCAGTACGGCGCCTTCCCGATGCCCCGCGACCAGATCGCCGCGTCCGACCTCGGCGGCAACGCCATCGTGGCGGCCAAGGAGGGCAAGAACACCGAGGCGGCCACCAAGTTCCTCCAGTTCATCGTGGAGGAGGACCAGATGCGGACCTTCTGCGAGGCCACCGGACAGCTGCCCACGCTGAACTCGCTGACCACCTCCAAGCTCGACTTCGCCGTCCGGCCCGACCTGATGGAGACCTACGTCCAGCAGGCCACCACGCTGACCCCCGAGCAGGTCAAGCAGGTCACCGTGCCGCAGTTCGCCAAGATCAACGCCTCGCTCGCCGACGAGCTGGAGAAGGCGTTCCTGGGCGGTCGGTCGGCTCCTGACACCACGGCGGCTCTGGCCGCCGCGGTGCAGCGGGCCGGTCAGTGACGGTCGCCCAGACCTCCGACGTCCTCACCGGAGGCGCCCCGCCCGTCGTCGGACGGCGGCGCCGCCGGCGTCACTGGGACCGTTCCGGCTACGTGTTCGCGGCCCCGGCGATGGTGCTGGCGACGATCTTCTCCCTGCTGCCGCTGGTGCTCGCGTTCGTCTACAGCTTCGCCCGGATCGCCCCGCTGAGCGGTCGGATCAGCTGGGTCGGCACGGACAACTACGTGCGGATGCTCACCGACGCGACCTTCTACCGGGCGCTGGTCAACACGGTGATCTTCACCGTGCTGGTGGTGCCGGTCAGCATGGGTCTCGGACTCGCCCTGGCGGTGCTGCTGAACTCGGTGATGCCCGCCCGCAAGCTGTTCCGGACGATC
>JBMDXL010000946.1:0-2676 GCA_048594465.1 Microlunatus sp.
CGTCTGGAGCATGGTCGGCTTCTACATGGTGCTGTTCGTGGCCGCGATCAAGGACGTGCCGGCCGAGATCTTCGAGGCCGCCCGGATCGACGGTGCCGGTCGGTTCCGGATCGCCACCTCGATCACCCTGCCGCTGATCCGGGACAACGTGCAGACCGCCTACATCTACCTCTGCATCCTCGCCCTGGACGCGTTCGTCTACATGGCCGCGCTGAACCCCGGCGGTGGTCCCAACAACTCCACCCTGGTGATGGCGCAGCAGCTGTTCACCACGGCCTTCACCAAGGGCCAGTTCGGCCTGGCCTGCGCCATGGGCGTGGTGCTGGCCGCGGTGACCCTGCTGTTCTCGGCTCTCGTCTTCGCCGTCAACCGGCTGCTGGGCGGAAAGGAGGTCACCCGCTGATGGCCACCGTGACCCAGGACCCCCGCACCACCGCGGAGTCCGTCCCCGAGCGCAAGGTGACCACCAGCCCCGGCGAGAAGACCTTCCTCGGGGTCTCGCACGGCATCCTCATCCTGTGGTCGGTGATCGTCATCGGTCCGATGCTGTGGACCCTGATGACGTCGTTCAAGACCACCCGGGAGATCTTCGCGTCGCCGTTCTCGCTGCCTTCGGCGCTGAACCTGCAGAACTACGCGAACGCGTGGACCACCGCGGGCATCGGGAAGTACTTCTTCAACACCGTCGTGGTGGTCGGCACCGCGCTGGTCATCGTGATGGTGCTCGGCGCCATGTGCGCGTACGTGCTGGCCCGCTTCCAGTTCCCCGGCAGCAAGGCCATCTACTACCTGATGCTGGCCGGACTGACCTTCCCCATCTTCCTGGCCATCGTGCCGCTGTTCTTCACCCTGCGGAACCTCGGGCTGCTCAACACGCTGCCCGGGCTGTCGCTGACCTACGTCGCCTTCGCGCTGCCGTTCACCGTCTTCTTCCTGTTCGCGTTCTTCAAGACCCTGCCGTACGAGATCTCGGAGGCGGCGTCGCTGGACGGGGCGGGGGAGTGGGCGACGTTCTTCCTGGTCATGCTGCCGATGGCCCGCAACGGGTTCGCCTCGGTGGCGATCTTCAACTTCCTCGGTCTGTGGAACCAGTTCCTGATCCCGGTGGCGATCAACACCAACGTGGACAACTACGTGCTCAGCCAGGGGATGGCGGCCTTCGCCTCCCAGGCCGGTTACGCCGTCGACTTCGGCGCGCTGTTCGCCGCCGTCGTGATCACGGTGACGCCGGTGCTGATCGTCTACATCATCTTCCAGCGTCAGCTGCAGGGCTCGGTCTCGCAGGGGACGATGAAGTAGTCCGCCAGGCCAGCACCAGGCAGACCACGGTGAAGGCCAGCAGGCAGAGGTTGCGGACGGCGGTGACCACCGTCGACAGGACCAGCCCCGCGGTGTCGGTGAAGCCGAGGTACCCGTCGTACAGCAACGGGTAGACCAGCTGGGTCAGACCGGCGAGGACCAGCCCGGCGATCCCGATCCGGACGATCCACCGACGCAGGCCCTCGGTGGCCGCTCCCTCGCGGAGCAGCAGCAGGGCGGCGATGGGGCCACCGATCCAGAGCAGGTACTGCGGGCTGAGGGTCTTGTTGGTGATGATCACGACGGCGACCGTGGCCAGCACCACCAGGGCCACCGCGACCGGGGTGACGCCCCCGGTCATCCGGAACGCGCGCACCCACAAGACCACGATGGTCACCAGCCCGAGCACGGTGGCCACGTCGCTCACGGTCTGCCACAGCCCCACCCCGGGACCGAAGATCTCGTACGCCTGGAAGCGGGAGATCTCGACCACCCACCGGTCCGGCCGCACCATCCGCAGCAGCATCAGCGGACTGGCCCACACCGACTCGATCTGCAGACCGCGACCGGACTGCCAGGTGAGCGGGGAGAACAACCGGGTCAGCCCGCCGGTGAGCAGGCTGACCAGGGCGAGCCCGAAGCCGACCACCACGAAGCCGATCGCGGTGGGTGTGCGGCGCTGCTTGTCGGCCAGCAGCGCCGGGATCAACAGCGCGGGCCAGAGCTTGATCGCCGCCCCCAGCCCGGTCAGGGCACCGGCGAGCCAGGGTCGGGTGCGGGCCGCCAGCAGGGCGCCACCGGCGAGCACGGCGGGGATCATGTCGAACCGGACGTAGCTGAGCGGGCCGACCAGGAAGACGAACAGCAGCCAGAAGTCCACAGCCGCATCGTGCCGCCGGCCGCCCGAACGCCAGACCGCGTACGTGAAGGCGGCGTCCAGCACGAGCATGAAGATCATGAAGCCGACCAGGTAGGCGGTCTCGTCCCCCAGCCCCACGGCGTACGGCAGCGTGAGGATCCAGACCACCGGCGTCGGGTACTCCATCAGGGTGCCGGGCAGGCCGACCTCGAACAGACCGGTGATCTTGCGGTGGTAGTAGTAGACGTCGCCCACGATGAAGGACTCGAAGGCGGCCAGGATCGCGAACATCAGCGCCCGGGTGACGAGCCAGGCGATGACCACCGTCACCCCGCCGCGGCGGGCGTCCCACCAGCCGATCAGGCCGGAGCGGGCGGCAGGCGAGGATGCGGGGCGCGGGCTGGACACCCCGGCAGATTAGCGGGCGCGCCCCTGGCCGAGGCAGTGCGCGACGCGTCGGGTCGGCGCGTCGACCTCAGCTCGACCCGCCCGCCCGGCGGCGTGTCGCGGCTCCTGCA
>JBMDXL010000947.1:0-1753 GCA_048594465.1 Microlunatus sp.
CCGGGCCTACAACATCGCAGCCCCGGCCAGCGGTCGGATCCTGTCCGGTGGCGTGGACTCCGCGGCGCTCTACCCGCCGAAGAAGTTCTTCGGCGCGGCCCGCAACATCGAAAACGGCGGCTCCCTCACCATCCTGGCCACCGCTCTGATCGAGACCGGCTCGAAGATGGACGAGGTGATCTTCGAGGAGTTCAAGGGCACCGGCAACATGGAGCTGCGGCTGCGTCACGAGTTCGCCGACAAGCGGATCTTCCCGGCCATCGACGTCGACGCCTCCAGCACCCGGCGCGAGGAGCTGCTGATGAGCCGCGAGGAGCTGAACATCATCTGGAAGCTGCGTCGCGTGCTCTCCGGCGGCGAGAACCTCCAGGGCCTGGAGATGCTGCTCGACCGGCTGCGCAAGACCGGCAGCAACGCCGAGTTCCTGGGAGCGATCACCAAGTCGATCCCCGGCCGGGGCGAGTAGCCGACCGACGCGTCCCCGCGGGACTAAATCCGCCGCCGTGCCGGTTGCAGGGTTTGGTGCCGCGGGGCCTGCTGCGGCACACTGATCCGTTGGTGCCGGTTCACGCCCGTCGATCCCGACCATGGCGACCCGGTGCCGGAACAAGGAGAACACCATGAAGCCCGACATCCACCCGACGTACGTGGACACCCAGGTGACCTGCACCTGCGGCAACACGTTCACCACGCGGAGCACGAACTCCAGCGGCGTCATCCGCGCCGACGTGTGCTCGGCCTGCCACCCCTTCTACACCGGCAAGCAGAAGATCCTCGACACCGGTGGTCGGGTGGCCCGCTTCGAGAAGCGGTACGCGCAGAAGGCTGCAGCCAAGAAGTGACCTCCACCTACGCTCCCGGATCGCGAGATCCGGGAGCGTACGTGTGTCCGGGGCCGGGTCGGTCCCGGCGGACGAGGTCCGACGACGATCGGAAGGGGCGGGACCGTGTTCGAGTCGGCCGACGCGCTGCGCGCTGAGTTCATCGAGCTGGAGGCCGCGCTGTCGGACCCCGCCGTGCACGCCGACCTGGCCAGAGCGCGCAAGGTGGGTCGGCGCTACGCGGAGCTCACCCCGATCGTCAAGGCGCTGACCGAGTACGACAGTCTGACCGACGACCTCGCCGCGGCCCGCGAGCTCGCGGGCGAGGACCCGTCCTTCGCCGACGAGGCCGACGACCTGCAGAGTCGGCTCGGTCCGGTGGTGGACCGGTTGACCCGGCTGCTGGCCCCGCGGGATCCGAACGACTCCTCCGACGCGCTGCTGGAGATCAAGTCCGGCGAGGGTGGCGAGGAGTCCGCGCTGTTCGCGGGCGACCTGCTCAACATGTACACCCGGTACGCGGCGAACCGCGGCTGGAAGGTCGAGGTCCTCGACGCGCAGGAGACCGACCTCGGCGGCTACAAGTCGGTGACGGTCGGCATCAAGGCCTCGTCGGTGGGGGAGCCCGACCAGATGCCGTACGGGGTGCTCAAGTTCGAGGGCGGCGTGCACCGGGTGCAGCGCGTGCCCGTCACCGAGTCGCAGGGCCGCGTGCACACCTCGGCCGCCGGCGTCCTCGTCATGCCCGAGGTCGAGGAGACCGAGGTCGAGATCAACCCCGACGACCTGCGCATCGACGTCTACCGCAGCTCGGGCCCCGGCGGCCAGGGCGTCAACACCACCGACTCGGCGGTGCGTTTGACACACCTGCCCACGGGCATTGTCGTGACGTGCCAAAACGAACGCTCGCAGTTGCAGAACAAAGAAACCGC
>JBMDXL010000948.1:0-1576 GCA_048594465.1 Microlunatus sp.
CCCGTGCGTCGAACATTCCGTCACTCGACCGAGATTTCGGGCACGCGGCGCCGGCCTGGTCGAACATTCCGTCACTCGACCGAGTCTTCGGGCACCCGGCGCCGCCCCGGCTCGAACAATCCGTCACTCGACCGAGTCTTCGAGCAACCCGGCACCGGCCGGCCAGGGATCTCGTGCGCGTACGACGTGAGCGAGCCGTTGCCCGTCTCAGTTCCCGATCACTGTCGGACCGCCGCACTAGGCTGAGGGCATCGGTCGACCGCCGACCCATCGGCGGTCGCAACAGCCCCATCGAGGCGCAGGAGGTGCGCGATGCCCGAGTCGGAGCAGAGCCGCAGCAGGAGCCGGACGTCGCAGACCGAGGCCGACGAGGAGCTGGCCCCCGCCGACACGGCCCACAAGGCCGAGCTGGACGCCGACGTCGACTCCCTGCTGGACGAGATCGACTCCGTCCTGGAGAGCAACGCCGAGGAGTTCGTGCGCTCCTTCGTGCAGAAGGGCGGGCAGTGACCGACCGTCTGACGCCCCCGCACGGCCACGCCCCGCTGCACGGCGCTGGTCTCCCGCCGGCCTTCCTCCAGGCCGGCACGTCCTCGTTCACCGACTTCGCCGAAGCCGTGGCGCCCAACGTGCTGCCCGGCTCGCGTACGGGAGTGGGCGCCACTGCGGCCACGGACCTGGCGCCGCACGGCACCACCATCGTGGCCGCGACCTTCCCCGGCGGCGTGGTCGTCGCCGGGGACCGGCGGGCCACCATGGGCAACATGATCGCCCAGCGCGACATCGAGAAGGTCTACCCGGCCGACGAGTTCTCCATCATCGGCATCGCCGGCTCGGCCGGGCTCGCCGTCGAGATGGTCCGGCTGTTCCAGCTCGAGCTCGAGCACTACGAGAAGATCGAGGGCGCTCCGCTCTCCCTGGTCGGCAAGGCCAACCGGCTGGCCACGATGATCCGGCAGAACCTCGGCCTGGCCATGCAGGGACTGGTCGTGGTGCCGCTCTTCGCCGGCTGGGACCTGGCCCGCGAGGAGGGACGGATCTTCTCCTACGACGCCACCGGCGGGCGGTACGAGGAGCAGGCCTTCTTCTCCGTCGGTTCCGGCTCGGTGTTCGCCCGGGGCTCGCTGAAGAAGCTCTACCGGCCCGACCTGACCGCCGCCGAGGCCGCGACCGCGGTCATCCAGGCGCTGTACGACGCGTCCGACGACGACTCTGCCACCGGAGGTCCCGATCTGACCCGTCGGATCTTTCCGATCGTGATGACCGCGACCGCCGCCGGTGTGCAGCGGGTGGCCGACGACGAGATCGCCGCCATCGTCGACCAGGTGGTCGCCGCCCGGATGCAGCGCCCCGACGGACCAGGAGCACCACTGCTGTGAGCATGCCGTTCTACGTCGCCCCCGAGCAGCAGATGAAGGACCGGGCGGACTTCGCCCGGAAGGGGATCGCCCGCGGTCGCTCGGTGATCGTGCTGCGGTACGCCGACGGCATCCTGTACGTCGCCGAGAACCGCTCGCAGGCGCTGCACACGGACAGTGAGATCTACGACCGGCTCGGGTTCGCCGCGGTCGGCCGC
>JBMDXL010000949.1:0-1600 GCA_048594465.1 Microlunatus sp.
AACGGCGGCCGGACGCCCGTTCTGGGGCCTTGGGTTCCAGGGGTTCGTGCAACACCTCGAGTGAGCGGTGGTTGTGATGGCGCGGTCGTGGGTGGCCCAGAAGGAGTTCTGGGAGGCGATCAGACTGGGGCACACGGTCGAGGAAGCGGCCGTGCTTGTCGGCGTGCCGTACCGCTGTGGGCGCGACTGGGTCCGCGAGCGTGGCGGGGTGATGCCTACCAAGCCTTCTGCGCCGGTGAGGTACCGGCGCCTGACGATCGCCGAGCGTGAGCGAATCCATGCCGGCATGGAACGCGAGGAGTCCATTCGCGAGATTGCCAAGGCGATCGACAGGTGGCCCTCGACGGTGAAGCGAGAGATCGACAAGAACCTCTATCACCAGCGCTACGGCACCGCGGGTCGTCGTGGTCCCAAGCGCACGGCGCCGTGGAACTACTCCCCGCACGTGGCCCAGATGCGTGCCGACCGGAAGGCGCGAGCCAAGGGCCGGCCCGCGAAGCTGGTGACCAGCCAGCGGCTACGAGCTGAGGTGCAGTCCAGACTGAACCTCAAGCACAGCCCCGAACAGATCTCGTCGAGGCTGCGCAAGAAGTTCCCCGACGAGCCGGAGATGTGGGTGTCGCACGAGACGATCTACCAGTCGATCTACGTCCAGGGCCGCGGTGCGCTCAAGCGTGAGCTGGCCACCTGCCTGCGCACTGGTCGGGCGCTGCGCAAGCCACGTCGTAGTGCCGAGCAGCGCCAGACCCGGATCAAGGACATGGTGCTGATCAGCGATCGGCCCCAGGAGGTCGAGGACCGAGCCGTGCCCGGGCACTGGGAAGGCGACTTGATCACCGGCAAGGAGAACAAGTCCGCGATCGGCACCCTGGTCGAACGCACCACGGGTTTCGTGATGCTGCTGCACCTGCCAGATCGCCACGGCGCGGTCGAGGTCCAAGAGGCCATGATCGCCACGATGCGGTCCCTGCCCGAGCACCTGCGCAAGACCGTGACCTGGGACCAAGGCATCGAGATGGCCAACCACGCCCAGATCACCTTGGCCACCGAGGTTCAGATCTACTTCTGCGACCCCGCCTCACCCTGGCAGCGAGGAACCAACGAGAACACCAACGGGCTCTTGCGCCAGTACTTCCCCAAGGGCACCGACCTGTCTGGCTATCACTCCGACTACTTGGCCTACGTCGCCGCTCAACTCAACGACCGACCCCGCAAACGCCTCGACTGGGACACCCCAGCCGAGGCACTCGCCACGCTACTGTCGAACCCGACAGATCCAGACGGTGTTGCGCTAGCAGGTTGAATCCGCCGGCGACGCACGTGTCGTCCGGCCGCAGTTCTTCGGGCTGGGGAAACGTCCAGCGCGCGGGCGCGAGGCCCGCAGGCTCAGCGCCGTTCCTTGAGCCGGACGTTGGGCAGGACCGGCGCGGGGATGGGCGGCAGGTCGAGGTCGACCGTGCCGAAGCGGCCCTCGGACACCTCACGGCCGTCGGCCACGACGCCGGGCTCGTCGGAGTCTCCGCCCGCCGCGATCTGCTCCTGCCACTCCCGGCGGTAGCCGGCGATCTCGTCGTGGCTGCGGCCGATGAAGTTCCACCAC
>JBMDXL010000095.1:0-2933 GCA_048594465.1 Microlunatus sp.
CTCCGCCACCACTTCCCCACGCAGCCGGCCCTGATGGAGGCGGTCATGGCGGCCGTCTACGCCGACGCGATGCCCGACGAACGCATCGGCGATGCGTCGGTGCCGGCCGGCGAGCGGCTGGTCGAGTGCCTGACCAACCTCCTCACCCCGGTCGGTACCGCCGAGCAGGCCCGCGAGCTCTGGCGCCACCTCTTCCGGACCTTCGTCGACGCCGACCGGCACCCGGGGGCCGATGCGGGGTACGCCGTCGTGGTCCGGCACAGTCGCCGCCGGGTGGAGTCCTGGCTGGCGACCCTCGAGACCCAGGGAGCCCTGCCGGCCGGCGACAACCCGACCCGCGCGCGCTACCTGCTCACCGTCATCGACGGGCTCGCCATCAACCGCGCCCTTCCCGATGACGGCCTCACGCCCGAGGTGGAGGCGGCGATCCTGCGGGCGGCCGTCGACGCGGTGCTGCAGCTGCCCTGGCCGGCGCCGAGCGGCACCTAGGCTCAGCGAGTGGCTTCCCCGATCATCGTCGGCACCGGCGTGCTCGGCGCCGGCGCCCTGGCGATGACCGCGACGCTCGGGGCCTCGGTCGGGATCGTGCGGCGCGCGGCCACCGGTCATCTCTACCCGCTCGACCAGGTGCCGTACGCACCGGTCGCGCTGGTGCTGGGAGCCCAGGTGTACCCCAGCGGGGTGCCGTCGCGGTTCCTGCGGGCCCGCTTGGATCTGGCCCTGGTCCTGCTGCAGCGCGGCACGGTCGACCGGCTGCTGCTCAGCGGCGACGCCCAGGCCCCCGAGTACAACGAACCGGCGGCCATGCGGGACCACCTGCTCGCCGCCGGCGCGCCGGACGACCGTCTCGACCTCGATCCGGGCGGCCTGGACACGTACGACTCGTGCGTCCGCGCCCGGGACGTGTACGGGGTCCGGCGGGTCGTGGTGGTGACGCAGACCTACCACCTGCCACGGGCGGTGGGGACGGCGCGACTGGTCGGCCTGGAGGCGGTGGGCGTCGGTGACCGGACCGTGCGGCTGACCGAGGACGGCGACGCTCTCAACGAGCCGTGGGCCCGGGGCTGGGTCCGTGACCAGGTGGCGTGCGTGAAGACGCTGTGGGACGTCGGCACCCACCGACGCCCCGCGATGTCCTCGCGCTGAAGCCGTCGCGCTCGAGAAGGAGCAGACGCACCCCGTCCGCGCTCGTACGAGTGTGTCCGCTCCTTCTCGGCGACCTCAGACCGTGGCCAGCAGGCGTCGCAGCAGCTCGAGCGGGTGATCGGCCGCCGGTTCGGGGCCAGGGGCGGGCCAGACCAGCAGCTGGCGCAGCTGGAAGGCGATCTCCACAGCGGTCAGCCGACGCTCCAGCCCGGGCACCTCGAGGGCCGGCAGCTCCGCCCGTAGGGCCGTGAGCAGCTGCGCGTGCGGCTCGGAGAAGTCGTCACGGGCCAGGGCGTTGTCGCGCACCGGGACGAGGTCGGTCCAGGCCGGCGCCCAGCGGACCCACTCGAGATCGAGCAGACCGGTGACCCGGTCACCGTCCCACCAGACGTTGTCCAGGTGCAGGTCGCCGTGGGTGATCACGTCGGCCGGGTCGTCCAGTCGCGGCAGCAGATCGGCGTGGTCGACCAGCCAGCGCCAGGACGCCACGACCACGGCCCGGTGCTCGCCGGCGCGCTCGACGGCCGGCGGGACCAGATGGCGTACGCGGTCCAGCGGGAGCGGCAGGATGGTGCGACCGATGATCGTGTCCGGAACGTCACCGGGCGGCGGTGGACCGAGGCGGGCCGCGACGTCGGTCGGCGGACGCCAGGCGTGCAGAGCCTGCAGCGGGCGAGCCAC
This sequence comes from Microlunatus sp., assembly GCA_048594465.1. Classification (GTDB taxonomy): domain Bacteria; phylum Actinomycetota; class Actinomycetes; order Propionibacteriales; family Propionibacteriaceae; genus Microlunatus. Next base: position 1,828 of record JBMDXL010000095.1, read on the forward strand.
GGCGCGCAGCGCCCGCTCCCGCTGCGGCGCAGAGAGGCCGTCCCAGACCGCGCGCAGCGTGCCACCCCTCAGCCGCCGGCTGATCATCCAGGTGACCGGCTCGTCGTCGACGGTGAGGGCGCCGGACGCCAGCACGTCGGGGTAGCCGACCTCTCGCGGTAGAGCCCGTCCGACCGCCGCCTCCCGCAGCATCCGCTCGCGGTCCCCGATCCAGCAGACCCGGAGCACGACGTCACCGGCCGCGGCCGACCGCACGTACCAGGTGTCGTTCGAGTGGGACGTGATCAGCTCCGGCTCGCCGACCAGATCGAGACCGCCGTGGTCGACGAGGGCCGCGAACCGGGCGTACGGACCGTCCATGGGCGTCACCCTACCCAGCACCACCCGGCCCCTTTGCGATATATCGGCAGCATGTGTAATCTTGTAATCACACATACAGAGAAAGGAGTGCACGTCATGAAGACGAACGCATTCTCAGATCAGCCCGAGGTCGGACCTCGGGGACGCCGCCGGTTCCGTGGCGGTGAGGAGTTCGGGGGTCATCCGCACGGACGCGGACCGGGACCCGACGAAGCCGGCGAGGACGGTCCGCGCGGCGGACGTCACGGCGGTGCGCGTGGTGAAGGTCGCGGCGGACCGCGTGGTGAGGGTCGGTCGGAGCGCCGGGCCGAGCGCGGTGAGGGACGGGGTCGCGGACGCGGCGGTCGTCATGGTTTCGGGCGACCGGGTGGGTGGCAGAACGCCGACCTCCCGGCGGCCGACGACGCCCGGTCCTGGTTCGAGGGTCGGCTGCCGGAGGGCTGGTTCTCCTCGGTCGAGGTGAGCGCCGACCGCGAGGAGATCGTGGTGTTCGGCACGCTGACCGGCGAGGCCAGCGACAACGCGCAGGCCGAGGGTCGGATCTCCCGCTTCCGCGAGGAGACCCGCGAGACCCGGATCCAGATCGCCGAGGAGGCGCAGGCCCGCTACGGCCGCAAGGTCTCCTGGGGCGCCCGCTCCGGTGACGTGGGCGAGCTGTTCACCCACCTGTCCGTGCCGGTGATGACCCGGCTGCGGCAGCCCGAGCGCCAGGTGCTCGACACCCTGGTCGACGCCGGCGTGGCCCG
>JBMDXL010000950.1:0-2756 GCA_048594465.1 Microlunatus sp.
CGCGTTCCAGTTGATGGTCAGCTCGTTGGTCGACCAGGAGCCGATGTCGTCGAGGTAGCAGAACTGCTGCACGCAGCCGGTCAGCTTGGCCGCCGCCACCGGGTCGCCGGTGGAGGTGGCCGTCCCGTTCGGTCCACCCGCTAGCGTGCCCGCCGGCGGGTTGGGCAGTCGCGGATCGAGCTGGTGGGCGTACATCCGACTGTGCTGGTTCTGGCTGAAGACCGTCCCGTAACCGGTGACGTAGCTGCGGTTGAGCGCGTTGCGACCGAACACGTAGTCCATCCCCCGCAGCACCCCGTCGGCGTACCGCTGCCGTTCGGTCAGGTCGTACGCGGTGCCGACCACCTGAAGGACGTTCAGCACCGCCGAGGTGGATCCCCACGCGTAGACGCCGTCGGGTGGAGCGTACGGGCTGCCGAACGGGTGCCGACGCTCGTCGGCGAGGTAGCCGTCGGCGGCCCGGGTCACCGAGCGGATCACCCGGTCCCGGTCGGGCAGCCGGCTCGGCACGGTGGCCAGGTCAAGACGGCCGAGGGCGGCCACGGAGCTCCAGCTGAACCCGCCGGCGTCGAACACGGGTCCGGTGTGGTGCGGTGAGGCCAGCACGTCGCGACGGTAGGACCGGTCCCCGGTGGTCAGGTAGAGCTCGGCCGCCGCCCAGTAGAACTCGTCGCTGGCGTCGGCGTCGTCGTAGGGACCGCTGCCAGGGTTGGGATCCAGGGCGGCGTCCGGGGCGGGGGCGTAGAGGTCCGGTGTCCTCTCCGCGGCCGCGTAGGCCCGCTCGGAGGCGCGGAGCAGCCGGGCGGCGAACCGCTTGTCGTAGCGTTCGAACAACCGCGCCCCCTGCGCGGCCGCGGCCGCCAGGTTGAGGCCGGCCGCGGTGGAGGGCCGGAAGAGGTACCGGGCCTGCGGATCCGCCGCCGGGTCCAGCGGCAGCCCGGTCCAGTCGGCGTCGGCCACCTTGTGATACGCCAGACCCGCGTACGGTTCGCCGGCCGGGACCTGCATCTTCAGCATCCAGGTCAGTTCCCAGCGGACCTCGTCCAGCAGGTCGGGGACGCCGTTGTCGCTCTCGGGGATGGCCAGGGTGCCGTCCCGGAGCGCCCGCCGGCTCCCCGTCGGCGCGGTCAGGGTGCGCTCGTACTCCTGCATCAGCTGGGCTACCGCGATGCCGCCGTTGACCACGTACTTGCCGTGGTCGCCGGCGTCGTACCAGCCGCCCGACACGTCGCGCGCACCGCTGCAGGTCCACGGTCGGTCGTCGAGCTTCTGCGCGTCGTCGCCGAGCGGCAGGCAGACCGCCGCGGTGTCGCCCCGGTTGGGGGTCACGCCGACGTGCCCGGCCGCCCGTCCGTAGCCGGGCGCCAGGGAGTCGAGGATCGGGGTGCCGCTGCGCTGGGTGTAGAAGAGCGTCTTGGCGTCGGTCCGCAGTCCCGCGTACAGGTCGGCCTCGATGGCGAACGGGTACGACGTCTCCCCGTCGGCGGTCAGCGTGTAGCCGGGCCCGGGCCGACGGACGTCGTCGAAGGCGATGGTGGCCACGTTCAGGCCGGAGCTCGGGTCGACGCCCGCCGGGCTGGTGAGACCGGTGCGGACGATCCGGCCGGCCGCGTTCCTCAGCGCCCAGAGCTTCGGGGTGGTGGCCTCGGTGACCAGGGTGGCGCTCTTCGGGCCGTCGGGGAGATAGCCGACCTGGTTCACCCGGACCCGGGGACCGGTGTCGGGCTGGTAGACCTCGGGCGGGGCGCCACCGGAGAGCGAGACGTCGTCCAGACACAGCTGGTACGCCACGTCGTTGGCCACGTCCTGCTGGAACAGGACGTCAGCGTTCGGGTAGTCGGCCGAGGCGGTGAAGGTGAAGGACTTCCTGGTGGCCGCCGTCGGGATCTCGAACTTCTGCGGCGTCAGGAACGGGGTGTAGTTGAGGTCCGGTCCGGCCTGCACCACCACCCGGACGTAGCCGTTGGTGGCCGGGGCGCTGGCGATGTCGAACGACAGCTCGTAGGTCTCACCCGCCTGGAGGGCGACCTGCTGGGAGATCGCCGCGCCGTACGGTCCGGTCCCCGCCGGCACGCTGACGCAGCCCCGACCGTCGACGACGGCTCCGGCGGGGTACGCCGTCCACCCGGCGAGCCCGTTGTCGAAGGTGCCGTTGACGATCTGCTCGGGTCCCGCGGCCCGGGCGGCGGGCAGGCCCATCGTCACCACGAGAGCCGTCGCGACGGCCAGAAACAGGAGCGGACGTGCACGAAACCGGGCCACCGGGTGATCCTCTCGCCGCGTCGCGGGGTCGACCCGGTCACCCTAGACCCGGCCGCGCGCCCGACGTCAAGGGAGGAGTGAGCGCGATCCTGAGCCGGCGTGGAGGCGCCCCATGATCTTGAGGAGGTCTTGAGCGGAGGCTCATCGGCGCCGAGGTCGGCCATGCGGTTGAAGGTTCAATCTTGTTCTCACCACCGCAGATCAGGAGTGAGAACATCATGACCACCACCCCCGCCGAGTCCTCCGGCATCGAGTCCACCGAGTTCGTCGCCGCCGCCGACGCCCTTGCCCCCGTCGCCGCTGGCGGCGGAGCGTCGGACCTGTCCCGCTACGTGCACCAGCACCTGGCGGACCTGGAGGCGCTGCCGACGGACCGCCCGGTGATCGGCTGCGTCATCCCGGCCTACAACGAGGCGGAGTCGATCGAGGCGGTGCTGCGGTCGCTGCTCAAGCAGACCCGGCTGCCCGACCAGATCCACGTCATCGTCAACAAC
>JBMDXL010000951.1:0-13852 GCA_048594465.1 Microlunatus sp.
CGAGTCGACCGAGGCCGGGACGGCCAGCCGCTTCAGCTCCGAGACGATCGCCGCCTGGGTGTACTGGGCGATCATGTGACCGGAGTCGACCCCGGGGTCGTCGGCCAGGAAGGCGGGCAGGCCGGCGTTGCGGGCCCGGTCCAGGAAGCGGTCGGTCCGCCGCTCGGCGATGCTGGCCAGGTCGGCGACCACGATGGCCAGGAAGTCCAGCACGTAGGCGATCGGGGCGCCGTGGAAGTTGCCGTTGGACTCGACCCGTCCGTCCGGGGTGACCACCGGGTTGTCGACGGCGGAGGCCAGCTCCACGCCCGCCACCGTACGCGCGTGGGTGATCGTGTCCCGGGCGCCGCCGGCGACCTGGGGGGAGCAGCGCAAGGAGTAGGCGTCCTGCACGCGGGTGCAGGCTCCGGCGTCGGTCGACCGCACGCGGTGCGACTCCCGGATGGCGCTGCCGGCCAGCAGCGTACGGAGATTGGCGGCCGAGGCGGCCTGCCCCGGGTGGGGGCGGAGCTGCTGCAGGTCGGCGGCGAACACGTCGTCGGTGCCGAGCAGACCCTCCACGCTCATCGCGGCGGTGACGTCGGCCACCCGGACCAGGTTGTCCAGGTCGTGCAGGGCGAGCACGAGCATGCCGAGCATCCCGTCGGTGCCGTTGATCAGGGCCAGGCCCTCCTTCTCCGCCAGCACCACCGGGGCGATCCCGGCGCGGGCCAGCGCCTCGGCCGTCGGGAGGACGTCCCCGAGACGATCATGGACGGTGCCTTCGCCCATCACGGCCAGGGCGCAGTGGGCCAGCGGAGCAAGATCACCGGAACAGCCCAGACTGCCGTACTCGTGGACGACTGGCGTGATGCCGGCGTTGAGCAGATCGGCGTAGGTCTGGACCACGACGGGTCGCACCCCGGTCCTCCCGGTGGCCAGGGCCCCGAAGCCGGTGGAGACCCCGTAGTGGGGGCGGGGGTCGTCGGCCAGGGCCTCGATCACGGCCCGGGTCCGGGCCACCTCGACGTACGCGTCGTCGGCGATCGTCACCCGGGCGCCGTCTCGCGCCACGGCGACGACCTCGGCGGGGGCGACCGGACCGCGACCGACGACGACGGGGCAGGTCTGCGTGGGCATGCTTCATTCCACGCGATCCGGTGGTCCGGCGGCCAGGGGTCGACACGGACGCCTGTCTCGTATCTGAGACTCTGGACCCATGTCTCTGGCCCCGGCGGCGGACACCGTGCTGCGGATCCTGGTCCTGCTGGCCCGGCAGGTCGAACCGGTCCCCGCCGCCACCGTGGCGACGAGCCTGGGGTTGCCGCGGTCCACCACCTACCGGTTGCTCGGCGCCCTGGTCGACCAGGGGTTCGTCAGCTACCTGCCCGAGGAGCGCCGCTACGGGCTCGGCGTGGTGACGTTCGAGCTGGGCTCCAGCTACTCCCGGCAGATGCCGCTGCGCCGGGTGGCCCAGCCGGTGCTGACCCGGTTGGCCGCGACCGCCAAGGAGAACGCGCACCTGGCCGTGCTGCACGGACCCGACGTCTACTACGTCATCGAACAGCGCGCGCCGCGGCGCCGGGCCCTGGTCAGTGACGTCGGCGTCCGACTGCCGGCCACGGTGACGGCCTCCGGGCTGGCCATCCTGGGTGCGCTGCCGGCCGCGCAGGTGCGGGCGGTCTACCCGAACCGCGACGCCCTGGTCACCCGGGACGGGCGCGGTCCCGCCACGCCGACCGAGCTGCGGGCCCTGCTGGCGGCGGTGCGCGCCCGCGGGTACGCGGTCGAGGACGGGTTGGTGACCGACGGCCTGGCCTCGGTCGGGTTCCCTGTGCTGGACCGCACCGGCTACCCGGTGGCCGGCATCTCGGTCACCTTCGAGGCCGACCGGGTGGACGCCGACCGGCACGCCCGGTTGGTGGCCGAGGTGCGGCGGGCGGCGACCACCCTCACCCGGCGGCTGGGCGGCTGACCGCGGCGCGGGCCGGCGACCCGCGCCGCCGTCGGCCGGGTCAGGCCCCGGCGCCGACCGGCTCCTGCAGCTCGGTCCGCCACGGCTCGGGGAAGCCGTCCCCGTTGCGCAGCATCCGCACCGACACGCGGCCGGACCTGGCGAACTCTCCGATGCTGACCATGATGGCTCCAGGAAAGGGCCTGACACGGTGTGAGGGTCAACGGGAACGACGCGTCGTGGCGGGCCGTCGGGGGTCAGGAGGGTTCGGCGACCTTCACCAGGGTCTTTCCGAAGTTCTTGCCCTCGAGCATCCCGGTGAAGGCTGCGGGGGCGTTGTCCAGACCGTCGGTGACGTCCTCGCGGTAGGTGACCTTCCCCTCCCGGACCCACGCCCCCATGTCGCGGAGGAAGTCGGCGAACATCGTCGGCGCGAACTCGTTCTGGATGAAGCCACGGAGCGTGAGTGACTTGCTCAGCACCGCCTGGAGCAGGGCCGGCGAGCGGTCCGGCCCCGGAGGGAGTCCGGTGGCGTTGTAGCCGGCGACCAGTCCGCACACGGGCACCCGGGCGAAGCTGTTGAGAAGCGGCAGGACGGCGTCCCAGACAGCTCCGCCGACGTTCTCGAAGTAGACGTCGATGCCGCCCGGAGCCGCCCGTCTCAGCCGGCCGCCGAGATCCTCCTCGCGGTGGTCGAGGGCCACGTCGAACCCGAGCTCGTGCAGGTGCCGGACCTTGCGCGGACCGCCGGCGATGCCGATGGTGCGACATCCCAGGATGGTGGCGATCTGACCGACCGCAGCGCCGACCGGTCCGGTGGCCGCGGCGACGGCCACCGTCTCGCCGGCCCGGGGTCTCCCGATCTGCAGCAAGCCCGCGTAGGCGGTGAAGCCGGGCATGCCCAGCACCCCGAGAGCGGTGCTGATCGACGCGAGCTCCGGATCGAGGACCCGGAGGGAGGACGCCCGCTCGGTGCTGTAGGTCTGCCAGCCGCCGTACGCCACCACCAGCTGACCGGGGTGCAGATCCTCGGAGGCCGATTCCACGACCTGAGAGACCGTCCCTCCCACCATGACGTCACCCACCTGCATCGGCGCGGCGTAGGACGGGGCGTCCGACATCCGGCCACGCATGTAGGGATCCAACGACAGGTAGAGCGTCTGCAGCACCACCTCGCCGGGGTCCGGTGGTCGGACGGCGTGGTCCTCGTGGGAGAAGTTCTCCGGCTTCGGTGCCCCCACGGGACGCGACGCCAAGCGGATCTGTCGACTGACCAGGGACATGCGACTCCTCGTGCACCACGGGTTCTCACCCTCGAGACCCCGACGGTAGCTGCGGACACCCACGACCTGAGGTGGGGTTTCGCCGACGCGCCGACGGCGGGCCACGCCACCTACGCTGGGTGCATGTCGCAGTACCCCGGGTACCGGGCGCCCGAGCCGCCCGGGGCGCCGCAGTTCGGCCCGCCCGGGGCCATCGCGAACGGGCCGGCACACCCCGGCTACCCGTACGGGGGTCCGCCTCAGCCGACCGCGCCGTGGCCCGGCCAGAACCAGCCGTATGCGCCCGCTCTGCGCCCGCAGCGGCCGGCGGTGATCGCCATGGCGGCGACGATGACCGTGACCGCCTCCCTGCAGTGGTTGTGCGTGCTCTCGCTGGCCTGGCTGGTGGCCACGGCCGGCGCCTCCGGTCTCTCCACCACCAACGCCGAGGCGCCGCTCTACCACCTGCTGCGGCGGTTCCACCTCCGGATGGTCGAGGGCCTCGCCCTCCCGCTGTACGCCTTCCCGACGCTCGCGTTCTTCCTCGGCTTCGTGATCCTGGCACCGCGGCTGTGGGCCCGGCTCGCGCTCACCCTGACCGGCGTGGCCTCCCTGGCCTGGTCGGCGTGGTGGCTGCGGAGCGACATCCTGTGGTGGCTGCCTGTCGCCACCTACGTCGGCGTCGTCTGCCTGATCCTGTGGACCCCCGGGGCGACCCAGTGGTACCGGCGGCGGGTTCCCGGCTGACGCCGTCCGGTCAGGGCGTCGTGAGCCCCGCGAGCCGGCTGACGGCTTCGTCCAGCACCGGGTCGGACTTGCAGAACGCCCAGCGCACGTAGGGGCGACCGGCCTCGGTGCGGGCGTAGAAGACCTGGTGCGGGATCGCCACGACGCCGCAGCGGTGTGGCAGGTCCCGGCAGAACGCGACCCCGTCGTCGTACCCGAGCGGGCGCACGTCGGTCGTCATGAAGTAGGTGCCTCGGGGGATCGCCGGGTCCAGTCCGACCGACCGCAGCCCGGCGGCCAGCCGGTCGCGCTTGCCCTGCAGCTCGTCCCGCGCCGACGCCACCCAGGCGTCGCCCTCGTTCAGGGCCAGGGCGATCGCCGGTTGGAAGGGGGCGCCGCTGACGTAGGTCAGGAACTGCTTGACCGCGGTCAGCTCGGTGACCAGCTGGGCGGGGCCGAGGGCCCAGCCGATCTTCCAGCCGGTGGCTGAGAAGGTCTTGCCCGACGACGAGATCCGCAGCGTGCGCTCGCGCATCCCGGGGAACGCGGCCAGCGGCAGGTGCTCGGCGCCGTCGAAGACCAGGTGCTCGTAGACCTCGTCGCAGAGGACCAGCAGGTCGTGCTCGACCGCCAGCTCGGCGATCACGGCGAGCTCGTCACGGCCCAGCACGGTGCCGGTGGGGTTGTGCGGGGAGTTGACCAGGATCACCTTGGTGCGGGACGTGACCGCGGCCCGCAGCTCGTCCAGGTCGAGGGTGAAGTCGGGGCCGAACACCCCCACGCCCACGATCCGCCCCCCGGCCAGAGCCACCGAGGCGGCGTACGAGTCGTAGAAGGGCTCGAGGGCGACCACCTCGTCGCCGGGGTCGACGAAGGCGAGGATGGCGGCGGCCAGGGCCTCGGTGGCACCGGTGGTGATCACCACCTCGCGGTCGGCGTCGTAGTCCAGGCCGTAGTGCCGGCGGCTGTGGTCGACGACGGCCTGCCGCAGACTCGCGATGCCCCGCCCCGGCGGGTACTGGTTGACGCCCTCGGCGATGGCCCGCTCGGCGGCGGCCAGCATGGTCGCGGGTCCGTCGTAGTCCGGGAACCCCTGCCCGAGGTTCACCGACTCCGTGGCGACCGCGAGCGCCGACATCTCGGCGAAGATCGTGGCCGCGGTGGAACCCACGCGGCCGGCCTTGAAGCGCGAGTCCGGGACGTCGACGGCGACCATGCCGTCACCCTAGCCAGCGGCTCCCCCGAGTCCTCGGCCGCCGCTGCGTGCCTGCGGGATCAGGAGACGCGCAGTCCCTTCATGGCCTGCTCGGCCGGCGCGTCGTACTGCGGGGCGTTGCCGGGGACCGAGGAGGCGAACAGACCGGCGGAACCGTTCTCGAGATCGACGATGACCACGGTGAGGAGCTCGTTGGTGGCGTCCAGACCCTTGATCGAGAAGCTGAGGTCGGACTCCATGATCCAGGCGTCGTGGCCGTCCACGGTCATCGCCTTGCTCACGGTGTCGTGCCGGGTCACCTCGGCGTCGCCGTAGAAGGTGCCGGTGACGCACTTCAGCACGATCTCCGCCCCGTCCTTGGGCTCGAAGAAGCCGTCGCCCGCCACCAGCTCGCCGACCATCACCGCCGCCCCCCAGCTCATCGTCGGGGTCTGCTCGGTCTGGACGAACTGCTGCAGCACGTCCCGGCCGAACGGGACCTCGGTGTTCGCCTGCGGTGCTCCCCAGGGCGAGGGCAGCTGGGGGTAGGACAGCGGCCCGCTGTGCACCCGACCGTCGGCGGGCTGGGGTGTCGGGCTGCTGTTCGCCTCCGGCTGCGGGCACGCGTTGCTGCTCGGGTTGCCGCCCGGCAGACCGGGAAGTCCGCCCAGCACCCCGCCGAGGTTGCGGACGACCAGCACCACGACGATCACCAGGACCACCGCGACGGCGATCAGGGCGACCAGCCAGCCGCGGCCCTTCCGCTGGGGAGTGGCGGCATAGCCGGCCCCGGCCCCGGCAGCCGATCCGGTCGACGTCGACGTCGGCGACCAGGCCGGGCCGGTCGCACGTCCGCCCGGGTTCGGGTCGCTGGTCGTGGGTCCGGGCGGAGGGCCGGCCGGCTGGGAGGTGAGCTGGTTGGTCCAGCCGCTGCCGTCCCAGTAGCGGTAGGCGCCGGGCTGGCCACCCGGATCGGGATACCAGCCGGGGGTGCTCATGGCGTCCGAGTCTAGGCGGGCTCCCTGGGGGGAGCAGGCACAATGGCCGGGTGGCACGGTCCCTGGTGGATGGCGTGGCCGACCCGGCACAGGGTCGGCGGCCCCGTCGTGGCGTCTCGCCTCTCACCGTGCTCGGGCTGCTGCTGCTGGTCGCCGGTCTCGGCTGCCTCGGGTGGGTCGGCTGGCAGTACCTGGGGACCAACGTGACCTCGGAGAAGGCGTTCCACGAGGAGACGTCGCAGCTGCGCGAGAAGTGGTCGGAGCCGGCCGCGACGACCGAGTCGGGACCGGCCGGGGGGAAGGGCGAGCTCACCCCCACGGTGCTGCCCGGTGATGCCATCGCGCTGCTGCGGATCCCGGCCTTCGGAGCCGACTACGAGGTGCCCATCCTGTCCGGCACCGACCTGTCCATCCTCGACCGCGGGGTCGGCCACTACACCGGCACCGCCGATCCCGGGCAGGTCGGCAACTTCGCGATCGCCGGGCACCGGATCACCCACGGTGAGCCGTTCGCGCGGCTGCTCGAGCTGCAGGCCGGCGACCAGGTGATCGTCGAGACCCGGACGGCGATCTACACGTACGTGATGGACGGGTCGCCCGCCAACCTCACCGTCGACGACACCCAGACCTGGGTGCTGGACCCGGACCCGGTGAACCGGACCGACACCGCCACCAGGGCGGTGCTGACGCTGACGACGTGCCAGGACCTGTTCCGCTCGCCGGACCGCTCCGTGGGTTTCGCCCACCTGGCGACGACGGTCGACAAGCCCTGACCCGGATCGGACCCGGCGCCCGGTGGTCGCGCTGGTCCGATCGGAGTACGCTGGCCTAACAGTTAGTGCACAAAGAGATAGGACACGAAGTGATCGAGACCAGATCCACCGAGCAGCAGGAGTTCGCGGCGGCGGACGCGCGGAGTCTCGACTTCGTGCAGCGGCTGATCGCCTCGTCGGCCATCGGGCTGTTCATCGGCTCGCTGGCGGTGGTGCTGGCCGCCTACCTGGTGGTCAGCGGCGTGCACGACCTGCCCCGGGACAGCGTCATCGGGCTGTGGGTGATGACCGGGGTGATCGGTCTGGTCACCGCGGCGGCCGTGCTGGTGCTGCACCGTCGGCCCGTCCACTCGCCGTGGCTGCTGCTGGGTCTGCTGCCGCTGGTCTGCTCCGCCTACTGGGTCCTGTGACCACCTCGGAGGCCTCGGGGAGCGGGACGGCGGCGACCGAGCCGGACCTGCTGGCGCTGGAGAGTCAGGTCTGCTTCGCGCTGGCCGTCGCCTCGCGCCGGGTGATCGGCCTCTACCGCCCGGTGCTGGAACCGCTCGGGCTGACCCACCCGCAGTACCTGGTGATGCTCGCGCTGTGGCAGCACGAACCCCTGTCCGTACGCCGGCTGGGGGAGCTGGTCAGCCTGGAACCCGCCACCCTGTCGCCGTTGCTGAAGCGGCTCGAGGCGGTCGGCTACCTGCACCGCGACCGCGACGCCGAGGACGAGCGCAGTCTCAAGGTGACGCTCACCGCCGCGGGACGAGCCCTGCGGGAGCAGGCCCTGGACGTCCCACCGGCGATCATGGCGCGGCTGGAGATGGACGTCGACGAGCTGCGCACGCTGCACGCGGCCCTCACCGACGTGATCGCCCACACCGAGGGGAAGGTCTGAGCCCGGCCCCGGTGCGGGCGATCCGCGACAAGGCGATCAGGCGAGCAGCTTGGCCTTGGCCGCCGCGAACTCCTCCGGGGTGAGCACACCCGCGGCCTGCAGCTGGGCGAGCTGCTGGAGCTGACCGAGGAGGTCACCGGCACCGGCGGCCGGGGGAGCGGGCGGCGCGACCGGGGCTGCCGGGGCGGCGGCGGTCTGGGCGGCCACGGCCTGCTGGACGGCGGCGTCCAGCCGGGCCTGCTCGGCCGCGGCCTGAGCCTCGGCCTGCTGCTGAGCGGCTGTCTGCTGGGCCGCGTACTTGGCCTGCTGCTTGTTGCTGACCGCGTTCGCGGTGCCGACGACGACGGCGGTGCGAGCGGCGGTTCCGATCAGGCCGGGACGGCCTCCACGACGACCCATGGGCATGGGGTTTCTCCTTCTCGAGAGGTGGCTGAGGATCGAGCTGGGTCAGGCGGAGACGCCGGCGAGCTCGGCGACCTCGTTGACCACGTCGGCGGGGAACCGCTGGGCCGAGATGACCACGGCGCCGGTGTCGCGGACGGCGGCGGCGATCGAGCGGGCCCAGGTGTTCTCGAACAGGAAGACCAGCACCGACGTGCCCGGCTCGACCTCCTCGATCAGCTCGTCCAGGTCCTCCTGGCCGACCAGGCCGCTGCCGGTGGTCTCGATCAGGTTCAGGTCGAACTCCTCACCGAGGCTCTCGATCTCCAGCACCTCGGTGCTGCCGTCGGACGCCCGGCGCACCAGGACGAGGTCGAGCAGCTTGATCACCCCGCTGCTCAGGGTCGTCAGCACCGCCTCGCGGATCTGACCGGGTACGTGCTCGGACGGGAACGCCACGACGTACAGATCCGCCGGGCCGTAGGTCTCCACTGTCACTGTCGTCACTTCCTGATCGTGGACGGCCGGGGATGGCCGCTCCGACTGTAGTCCCGATCGCCGGGAGACCCGGCGGGTCGGGTGGACACACGGCTCACGGCATCGGCACCGGCACGTCGACGCCGCCCTCCACCGTCAGCCGGTCCGCGATCGTGGTGATCGTCGGAGCCGGGATGAAGCCGCCGGCGATCAGGGCCTCGCCCTGGCGGAACCGGGAGGCCTGGGCCAGCAGCTGTCGTGGCACGAAGCCGAAGAGGTCACCGAGCTCGGCCAGGTCGTTCGGGGAGTTCATCCGCATCAGGGTGAGGTTGTCGCACTGCGAGACGATCCCCGGATGGACCTTGGACGGCCGCTGGGTGGAGAGCAGCAGCCACAGACCGTACTTACGACCCTCGGCGGCGATCTGGATGATCCGCTGCCGCACCGCACGGCCGAGCAGGGACTCCAGGTCCGGTGAGCACAGGTTGTGCGCCTCGTCGATGACCAGCAGCACCGGGCGGCGCTCCTCCCGGCGGTTCCAGAGATCGGTGAGCACGCTCAAGGCGACGGTCAGCTGCTCGTCCTGGCGTTCGAGGCTGCCGAGGTCGAGGACCGTCGCCGCCGGCCGCTCGGCGATGATGTCCGACGCCGACGGCCGGTCGAGGGCCCAGATCCCCCAGTCCAGCAGACCGAGGTTCTCCAGCCGCCGGCCGAGGGCGCGGGCCCCGCTATCGGCGGAGTCCAGGAACGCTCGCGCGAAGGCGTGCGCGTCGAAGTCGTCGTGCTCGGAGTAGGGCGCCGGATCGAACTGGTGGTGCACCATCGCGTTGAACTCGTCGCGGTGAACGACCGGGTCCAGCCGCAGCAGGGCGCCGCGCGAAGCCAGGTCCATCGAGCGGAGCCGCGCCCGGAGGGCGTCCGGGCCGGCGCTTCGGCGGAGCACCCGGACGGGTCGGTCGGCGAGCTGTCCGGCGACCTCCGGGCCGACGTGGGGGAGGGTCTCGCCGAGACGGACGAAGTCGCTGTTCGGGTCGAAGATCACCATCGGCAGGCGGGTGCGGAGCAGGATCTGCTCCAGCGCCACCCCGAGCGCGTACGTCTTGCCCGATCCGCTCTGCCCGCACCAGAAGGTGTGCCGGTTGATCCGCCGGGGGATCAGGCCCACCGGCACGGACGGGTCGCTGACCAGGGTTCCGACGGGCAGGGTGGCCCCCGAAACCTCGAAGAAACCGCGGACGGCGGCGGAGTCGCTCCGGCGGGCCGACCCGGACCGGAACGGGGCGGGGGTCGTCGGTCCCGGGAGGAGCGAGCCGGCCGCCCAGGTCGTGGTCTCGGTGACCTCGGCGACGGACGCGACGTAGCCGAGGGGCTCGGCCCCGGCGCCGTCCGCGATCGTCACGTAGTCGCCCGGACGCAGCCCTTCGTCGGCGGCGGTGCGGAGCCGGAACGCCCGACCGTCGGGGGACGAGACGACGGTCGGTGACGCAGGATCCCCCGGTGGGCCGGCCGTCTCGCTCATCTGTCCTCCAGGATCATCGTCCTGGAGGGAACCGTGGCACAGCCGCTCGATCCGGGCAACGGTCGATGGTCGGAATCCGCTCCGGGCGATGGGCCACTAGGGTGATCCACCGTGACGACCGCCGCCCGAACCGATGACCACCGCGCCCTCGTCGACGCCGTCCGCGATCTCGCCGTCATCCACGGCGAGGTCCGACTGGCCAGCGGGCGCACCGCCGACTACTACGTGGACCTGCGACGGGTGACCCTCGACGGAGCCGCTGCCCCGCTGGTCGGGCGGGTGATGAGCGCGCTCGTGGCCGACTGGGACTTCGAGGCGGTCGGCGGTCTCACGCTCGGCGCCGATCCGGTGGCCACCGCGATGCTCCACGCCGCCGCCGCGGAGGGTGGCCGGCTCGACGCCTTCGTGGTCCGCAAGGCCGAGAAGGCCCATGGTCTGCAGCGCCGGATCGAGGGCTCGCCGGTGGCGGGGCGCCGGGTGCTCGCGGTGGAGGACACCAGCACCACCGGCGGCTCGGTGCTCACGGCGGTCGAGGCGCTGCGGGAGGCCGGCGCGGACGTGATCGGCGTCGCCGTCATCGTGGACCGCGACACCGGGGCCAAGGAGAAGATCGAGGCGCTCGGACTGCCGTACCGCTACGCCATCTCGCTGGCCGATCTCGGGCTGACCTGATCCGACGTCGGGGCCGTGTCCTAGGGTGGGTGCACCCCTGAGATTAGGAGCACCCCGATGGGCACAGCCATCACCGTGATCATCATCTTGTTGGTGATCGTGGCCGTCGTCGCGCTGGTCGCGATGAGCGCCTACAACGGCTTCGTCAAGTCCCGGAACCTGATCCAGGAGTCCTGGCGCCAGGTCGACGTCGAGCTGAACCGCCGCTACGAGCTGATCCCCAACCTGGTGGAGACCGTCCGTGCCTACGCCGCGCACGAGCGGAACACCCTGGAGGACATCACCCGGCTCCGCAGCCAGGCGCAGCAGCTGTCCCAGTCCGAGGGCGGCCTGCCCAGTCAGCAGCGGGCCGACGTGGAGGCGGAGCTCTCCGGCGCCGTGCGGAACCTGATCGTCAGCGTCGAGGCCTACCCCGACCTGAAGAGCAACACCAACTTCCTCGAGCTGCAGCGCCAGCTGGCCGAGACCGAGGACCGGATCGCCAACGGCCGGCGCTACTACAACGCCAACGTGCGGGTCTACAACACCAAGGTCGAGTCGGTGCCGACCAACATCATCGCCAACGCCTTCAAGTTCGAGAAGGCCACCTACTTCGAGGTCAACGACCCGGCCGTGCGCCAGGCGCCGAACGTGAGCTTCGGCGAGATCGCCTACCGAGGGGACCCCCAGCAGTCCGCGGCCGGGGGCCAGCTGCCGCAGCAGGGTGGTGCCTCCAGCGCACTGCCCAACCCGCAGCAGTCGTACGGTCAGTCGCCGCAGCAGTACCAGCAGCCCCAGTACCAGCAGCCCCAGAACCAACCGCCTCAGTACCAGGACCCCCAGTACCAGCGGCCGCCGGAGGGGAACCAGCACTCCGCCCCGCCCCAGCAGTCGGGCCAGCCGCAGCACTACGCCCCGCCGCAGCAGTCGAGCCAGCCGCAGCACTACGCCCCGCCGCAGACCGGTGCCGGCCAGCAGCCGCAGCACTCGGCCCCACCCCAGCAGTCCGGCCAGCCCCAGGGGTACGGTCAGCCGCCCAGCACGGGGGGCCAGGGCGGCTACGCCCCGCCCCAGTCGAGTGACGAGCCGGGAACGACCTCGTCGGACTCCCAGTCCTCCGGTGGCTACCAGCCCCCGAGCACGCAGTAGAACCGTCCCCGACGCAGCCCGCCCGTCGGCGGTCGAGAAGCCTTCGCCGCCGACCCCACCAGGCCACTCCGCCACCAGAGGAACCGCGTGATCTACTCCCAGCTCGGCACATCCGGTCTGACCGTCTCGCTCGTGGGGCTGGGGTGCAACAACTTCGGCGCGCGGATGGCCGACGAGGACGTGCCGACGGTGGTGCACGCCGCGATCGACGCCGGCATCACGCTCTTCGACACCGCCGACGTCTACGGGAACGCCGGTGGCTCGGAGACGCTGCTCGGCGAGGCCCTCCGGGGTCGTCGCGACCAGGTCGTGATCGCCACCAAGTTCGGCATGGACATGCAGGGTGCCAACGGACCGGACTGGGGCGTGCGGGGGTCGCGTCGCTACATCCGGATCGCCGTGGAGAACAGCCTGCGTCGCCTCGGCACCGACTGGATCGATCTCTACCAGCTGCACCGGCCGGACCCGCACACGCCCATCGAGGAGACCCTCGCGGCGCTGTCGGAGCTGGTGGCGGAGGGCAAGGTCCGCTACATCGGGTCCTCCAACCTGACCGGCTGGCAGGTCGTCGACGCCGAGTGGACGGCCCGGACCGGCGGCTACGAGGGGTTCGTGTCCGCCCAGAACGAGTACAGCTGGCTCCACCGCGACGCCGAGGCCGAGCTGGTGCCGGCGCTCGAGCACACCGGCCAGGGTCTGCTGCCGTTCTTCCCGCTGGCCCGCGGCCTGCTGACCGGCAAGTACCGGCGCGGGGCCGACGCGCCGGACGGCAGCCGGCTGGCCGCCCAGTCCGAGGTGCTGGCCTCGGCCGACTTCGACACCGTCGAGGCCCTGCAGGGCTTCGCCGACGAGCGGGGTCTGACCCTGCTGCAGGTTGCCATCGGTGGTCTGGCCGCGATGCCGGCCGTCGGCTCCGTCATCGCCGGAGCCACGAAGGTCTCCCAGATCGAGGCGAACGTCGCCGCCGGTCTGTGGGAGCCGAGCCCGGACGACCTGCTCCGGCTGATGGAGCTCACCGCCTGAGTCGCGCCCACCTCGCCCGCCCTGGGGCTGGCGTCCGGTGTCGCTGGACCCGACGACGGTTCGGCCGCGTGGATCCACACGTCGCACCCATCCGGAGCCGCACCGGCTACGAAGTACGGATGCAGGACGAAGTATCGGGGGAGCTTCGCGGTGATCCGTGGACGAAGGGGCTCGTGACGATGCTGGATGCGACGACCGTCGCCGTACTGACCGTGGTGACCGCCGGACTGCTGGGGTGGTCCCGGCACCAGGGGACCCGGCGGGCCGATCTGCCCGGGCTGCTGCAGGCCCTGGGCCTCGCGCTGACGACCTTGGCGGCGGTGTTCGCGGTCCCGGCGCCCGCGACCGGACTGACGTCGCTGCTCCTCGCGCCGGCGGCCGGGTCCCTGGTCGCGGCCGGCGTGTGCCGGACGGCAGAGGAGCTCGGTCACGCCGCCGTGGTCGAGCAGCGCGGCGGGCCGGTCCTGCGGCGCAGTCGGGCCGGGATCGCGGAGATCGTCGCCGCGGCCGCCGTCCTGGCCGTCGGGGTGCCGGTGCTCGCGACGGGGCAGCACGGCCCGGTCTGGGCGCTGCTGCTGCCGGCGGTCGCCGTGGGCGTGCTCCTCGGGGGTCGCCTGTCCCGCGCCGTCGCGGACCGCGTCCGCGCCCGGGCAGCGGCGGGCTACGAGCACGAGCTCGCCTTCTGGGCCTGGGAGCTGAGCGAGGACCGCCTGGCGGCTCTGGAGCTCCGGTTGGAGAACGCCCGGCTGGCCCGGTTGGTCGGTCTGGCGCCCCTGCTCGCGCCGGAGCCCGTCCCGGCCCGGCCCCACGCGATGACGACCCGGACGCGCACCGTCAGCCGCTGAACGTCGTCACCCGGAGCGAGCGAGCACCCGAGGGATT
>JBMDXL010000952.1:0-1578 GCA_048594465.1 Microlunatus sp.
GAGCAGCGGTCGCCGGCGCAGCGGGTCCTCCACGCCGGTCTTCGACAGCCAGGCGAGCGCGACGGTGGCCGCGAGGATCGCCGTCTTCTGCAGCGTGGTCAGCGACGACCCGGTCACCGCCGGCACCAGCACGATCAACGGCCAGTGGATCAGGTAGACCGAGTAGGAGATGTCGCCGATGAAGGTCGCCGGACGCCGGGACAGCCACCACCCGGCCGTCGCCCACCCGCCGTGCCCGGCGAGGATGACGGCCACCGTGCCGAGCACGGGGACCAGGGCGATCCAGCCGGGGAAGGCGCTGCTGTCGGTGTAGGTCCACCCGGCCCAGACGATGGCTGTCAGCCCCGCCCAGCCCAGGGCGGTTCGGGTCCGCGCACCCAGGCGGACGACGACGAGCGCGGTGACCGCGCCGGCCGCGAACTCCCAGGCGCGGGTGAACGTCGAGAGGTAGGCCTGGGGTTGGTCCTCGGCGGTGGCGTGCACCGACCAGAGCAGCGAGAGCACCCCGAGCAGGCCGAGACCGACGAGCAGGATCCGTCGTCGCTCGGTCGGCGAGGTGGGTCGGGGCCGTCGACCGGCCCGCGCGGAGCTCCGGCGGGACGCCCACCGCTGGAACGCCAGCAGACCGATGATCAGCAGCGGCCAGACGAGGTAGAAATGCAACTCCACCGACAACGACCAGTAGTGCTGCGCCACCGTCGGCACGTTGTCGGCGGCCATGTAGTCGACGGCGTCGGCGGCCAGCGCCCCGTTCTCTACGTAGAGCGCGCTGGCCACGACCTGGCGGAACGTGGTCGCCCACTGGGTGGACGGGAGCCAGAGGACGACCGCGACGCAGGACAGGGCGAGCACCAGCAGACTGGCCGGGAGCAGCCGGCGGATGCGTCGGGCCCAGAAGCGGCTCACCTGGAGACGACCGGTGTCGGCGACCTCGCGGAAGATGTGCGAGGTGATCAGGAAGCCCGAGATGACGAAGAAGACGTCCACCCCGACGTAGCCACCGGTGAGTCGGTTCGGCCACAGGTGGTAGAGGACGACCAGCCCCACCGCCACCGCTCGCAGGCCCTGCACCTCCGGGCGGAAGGACGTCTGGTCGGCGGGTCCGGCGGAGCCGGACGACCCCGGGGGGCGGCGGGGGTACGGTTCGACGAGGGGTCGGACCGAGGTGCTCATCGTCGGCCGATTTTAGCAGCGCGGCGCGGGTCTGCCGGTTGTCCGCACCGTCGGGCGGGCCCCGTCGATAGACTGGGTCGGGCCCAGCGAGGGCGGCTCGACTGGCTGAGGAACGAGGACCGACGGTGCTGGACCGGGTGCGTCGGCTGGCGCAGGCGCTGTCCGCCGGACTCCGCCGGACCGGGCGCGCCGCGCCCCGACCGGTCCCCGTCCCGTACGCCGGACCGCTGCTGAGCGTGGTGGTGGTCGGATCCGCCCGCGCCGACCCCGACCACGTGGCGGAGTGCCTGGACAGCCTGGAGCGGCAGACCCTGAGGCGACTGCAGATCATCTGCGTGGACGATTCCGTCGGAGCCGCCCACGCCGGGCTCGCGGCCTTCGCCGCCCGCGAGCCTCGCGCCGTGG
>JBMDXL010000953.1:0-1644 GCA_048594465.1 Microlunatus sp.
TCGGCGCCGCGGTCCAGCGTCACCTCTTCGACGAGGTCTCCACGACGACCCCTTGACCGGAAGCCGCCGATGAGCATAATTCACCGTATGATGAATAACGCGTCCGGCGACGCCCGGTACGTGGTCGACCTGGGCGACATCGGCCCGGACGATCTGGCCGTGGTCGGCGGCAAGGCCCTCAATCTCGGCCGGTTGATCCGAGCCGGACTGCCCGTCCCGTCCGGGTTCTGTCTCACCACCGGGGTGTACCACCGGGTGGTCGGCGACCGACTGGCCGCGCCGCTGGCCGCCCTGGTCGACGCGCCCGCCATGGAGTCGGGCCGGCGGGCCGACGAGCTGCGCGCACAGGTGCTGGCCGCCCCGGTGCCCGAGGACCTGGCCGCGACCCTGACCGCCCACTACCGCCGTCACGGTGACGACGTGCCCGTCGCGGTCCGCTCCTCCGCCACGGCGGAGGACCTGCCCGGCGCCAGCTTCGCCGGTCAGCAGGACACCTACCTCAACGTCGTCGGCGCGACCGCCGTGCTGGACGCCGTCCGCCGCTGCTGGGCGTCGCTGTGGACCGAGCGGGCGGTGAGCTACCGCGCCACCCAGGGCATCGACCAGACCGACGTCAGCCTGGCGGTCGTCGTGCAGCTGATGGTCGATGCCGAGGTGGCCGGGGTGATGTTCACGGCCAACCCGGTGACCGGCCACCGTGGGCAGCTGGTGATCGACGCCAGCCCCGGTCTCGGGGAGTCGGTGGTGTCGGGCGCGGTCAACCCCGACCGGTTCGTCCTCGACGCGACCACCGGGGACGTGGTCAGCCTGACCGTGGGCGACAAGCGTTCGGCCGTGCGTGCGGTGGCCGGCGGCGGCACCCGGACCGAGGTGGCGGACACCGATCCCGCTCCGTGCCTGGATCCCGCGGGTCTCGCGTCCCTCACGGCGCTGGCCGCCGCCGTCCGCTCGGTCTACGGCTCACCGCAGGACACGGAGTGGGCCATCGACGCGGCCGGGGTCGCCTGGTTGACCCAGGCCCGGGCCATCACCACGCTCTACCCGGTGCCCGGGTCGCCCGACGGCGCTCGCGCGCCGGGCGGCGACGCCGCCACGCACGCTGATCGCGCCTTCCTCTGCGTCAGTCTCGCCCAGGGCCTGACCCGACCGATCACCCCGATGGGCCTCGCCACCTTCCACCTGATCGGCACCGCGGTGACCACCCTGGCCGGCCCCCCGCCGGCCGACCGGCCCCGCGGCCCCGGCGGGCTGCTGGACGCCGGTCAGCGGGTGTTCGTGGACATCACTCCCCTGCTGCGGCACCCGCGGGCCCGCCGGCTGGCCGGCCGGGTGGCCGGGGTGATGGAGGCGCGGACGCAGGCGGTGCTCGCCCTCCTGGAGGACGATCCGCGCTTCGCGCCCGATCCGACGGCGGCCGGAGCCGGTCGGCTGGTCGCCACCCTGCTGATCCGGACCCGCCTGCCCCTCCGGCTGCTCAGCGGTCTGCTCGCTCCGACGGCGGCCCTGCGGCGCGTCGACCGGATCGAGCGCTCGAACCACGCCCGCTGGCAGCTGCCCCGCTCGCTGTCGCCGCCCGCGCGGCTGGGCGCGGGCGGGGCGCGGCTCGGCGGCACCTTCCTGGCCCTGCCCACGGGGTTCCCGTCC
>JBMDXL010000954.1:0-2090 GCA_048594465.1 Microlunatus sp.
GTCGAAGACCACCGCGGACGCCGCCACCTGGTCGTCGGCGAACGACTGCACGTCGGCGTCGGCGCCGTGCATGCCCAACGGGGTGACGTTGACCAGTACCGCCGTGCCCGGAGCGGGCTCGGTGTCCCGCCACCGGTAGCCGTACTTCTCCGCCAGCGCGGACCCGGCCCCGGCGTTGCGGGCGAGCACCGTCAGGTCGTCGAAACCGGCCCCGCGGAAGGCGGCGACCACCGCCTTGGCCATCCCGCCGGAGCCCCGGACCAGGACCGACGAGGCAGGGTCGACGGACTGCTCGGCCAGCAGCTGGGCCACCGCCTCGTAGTCGGTGTTGGAGCCAGACAGCCGACCGCTGTCGTTGACGACGGTGTTGACCGACTCGATCGCGGCCGCCGACTCCTCCAGCTCGTCGATCAGGGCGATCACGTCCTCCTTGTACGGCATCGACACCGAGCAGCCGCGGATACCCAGCGCCCGGACACCGTGGATGGCGCCGGCGAGGTCGTCGGTGGTGAAGGCCTTGTAGACGAAGGGCAGCCCGAGCTCGTCGTACAGGAAGTTGTGGAAGCGGGTGCCCAGGTTCGACGGCCGGCCGGCCAGCGAGATGCAGAGCGTCATGTCCTTGTGGAGGATCGGCATGGGAGCATTCTGGCGTGACCGTCGCCGGACTCGTCCTCGCCTGCCTCGCCGCGCTGGTCCACGTCTACATCTTCTACCTGGAGTCGATCGCCTGGACGGGTGCGCGGGCACGAGCGACCTTCGGCACCGGCTCGCGGGAGCAGGCCGAGCCGCTCAAGGAGCTGGCCTTCAACCAGGGGTTCTACAACCTGTTCCTGGCCGTGGTCACGATCATCGGCGTGGTGCTGGTGGCGGTGGGCTCCCCGACCGTCGGTCTGACCATGATCATCGTCGGCACCGGCTCGATGGTCGCGGCCGGTCTGGTGCTGCTGATCTCCAGTCCCGGCAAGGCCTCCGCGGCGCTGAAGCAGCTGAGCGCCCCCGCGCTGGCGATCATCGCCCTGCTGATCGGCGGACTCGTCTGAGCTGATCATGAGCGCGCGCCGGTGTCCGAGGCGAACGCACCTCGGGGGTGACCCGCGGTGCTCGCGCACCGCCGACCACCCCCGAGGATCGGAGCCGGAGCTCAGTCGTCGGACACGCTCAGCGTGACCTCGATGTTGCCGCGGGTCGCGTTGGAGTAGGGGCAGACCTGGTGGGCGGCCTCGGCCAGCTCCTGGGCCACGGCCGGATCCACGTCGGGCAGCACGATCTCGAGCTCGACCCCGAGCTGGAAGCCACCCTGGCCGTTCGGGCCGATGTGGACCAGCGCGCCGACCGAGGAGTCGTGGATGTCGACCTTCTTGGACCGGGCGACGGCCTGCAGGGCGCCGTGGAAGCAGGCGGCGTAGCCCGAGGCGAAGAGCTGCTCGGGGTTGCTGCCCTCGCCCGAGCCGCCCATGGCCTTCGGTGTGGCCAGGTCGAGGTCGATCCGGCCGTCGGTGGAGCGGACGTGGCCGTTGCGGCCTCCGCCGGTCGACAGGGCCTCTGCCGTGTAGAGGGTCTCCATGATGTTCTCCTTCGTGGGTTGTCGTGCGATGGGACAGGTGGAGGACGGCAGGTGATCGCTCAGGAGACCCGGCGTGCGCGGGTCAGCTGCTTCATGCTCCGGGTGAGCGCCTGCAGCTGACCGATCAGCGCGGCCGGGTCCGGAGCCGCGCCGAGGAAGGCCGGGGTCAGGCACCCGACCGCGTCGGTCACCATGTGGTGCACCCGGCGCCCCTCCGGGGTCAGGTCGACCGTGACCACCCGCTCGTCGGCGTCGTGCCGCTGGCGGGTGAGCAGTCCTCGGTTCTGCAGCCGCCCCAGCAGAGGCGACAGCGTGCCCGAGTCCAGGCCGAGCTCCTGGCCGATGGCCGAGACCGTCCGCTCGCCGTCGGCGAGCACGACCAGCACCAGGAACTGCGTGTAGGTCAGGTCCCAGGGGGCGAGCACCTGGCGGTACGCCTGCGTGGTCGCGTTCGCCGCGGAGTAGAGAGCGAAGCAGACCAGCTCGTCCACCCGCGATGTCGTCACCCCGGAATCATTGCGCACCA
>JBMDXL010000955.1:0-1825 GCA_048594465.1 Microlunatus sp.
CCAGACCGGCCCGTGGCGCTCTCGTACCACCGCGAGCGCCACGGGCCAGGAGGTCGATCCGGTCCGGCACCGCGCCTCCCCCGAAGCGGGGTGCCGGACCAGGATCTCTTCCCCCTCCGACGCGCCATCCCCCGATGGTGGGCGTCGTGAGCGGGAAGGTGTCCCGCCCACGAGGGGCGGGACCGTTCAGGGCGGGTCGGTCAGACCCGGTAGCCGCGCTGGCGGCGGAAGAGCTTGCTGACCATCACGACGGTCTGGGCGATGGTGACCACGTAGAGCACCGGCCAGCCGAGCCAGAGGATCGAGGACTGGATCAGCACCGGCAGCTGGAACCAGGTCCAGCCCAGGACCACGAACGACACCGCGAGCACCGCCAGCGGGACCAGGTGGGAGTTGCCCGAGCCGCGCTCGGCCTTGGCCTGCTCGGCCCAGTTGTCGGTCTGCACCCGGGACAGGAACTTGGTCCAGGCGCGGACGAAGTGACCGGCCTTCAGCCACATGTAGACCTCCGCGCCGATCCCCGACGCGGCGAACAGGACGTCCTTCCAGGTCCGGTCCTTCATGCTCATCGCGATCCGGAGGTTCAGCAGGATCGCCACCACCGGCGGGATCAGCCACCACGGCGAGAACACGAACGCCCCGATCGACAGCGCCGCCGCCAGCAGCAGCACGAACGCCACCCGGGTGAAGATGTTGGTCGCCATGCCCAGGTTCTCCGCCCAGCGCAGCCGCAGGTTCGGGTGCAGCGGCTGCCCCTTGGTGTCGCCCCGCTGACCGGGCCACATCAGGTCGATGGCGCCGTAGTTCCACTTGACCTGCTGACCGTCGAGGGACCGGACGGTGGTCATCCCACCGACGCTGGCCCGGGCCTGCGCGCTGATCTTGGTCAGGTAGCCGGCCGACTTGATCTGCAGGCTGAGCAGCGAGTCCTCCACCTCGGAGTCGTTGACCCACGGGGTGGCCTGGTGGTTGGCCTTCATCACCTCACGCAACGCTCTCATCGAGAAGATCGAGCACTGCCCGCCCAGCACCGCCATGTTGCGGCCCCGCAGCATGTTCTGCATGTTGAAGGCCGCGAACTGGGCCCGCTGACCGGCGATCAGGAACGGCTTCACCAGTCCGGTGAAACCCGAGTCGTCGATGGTGTAGATCGCCGAGATACCGCCGATCCGGGAGTCCGACATGATCTCGGCCTCCAGCTTGGCCACGCAGTCCGGCGCCAAGGTGGTGTCGCCGTCGACGCCGAGCAGGTAGTCCGCGTCCCCGATCAGACCGAAGCCGTAGTTCAGCGCGCCGACCTTCTTGTCGGGGTTCTCGCCGATGTCGTGCACGAAGACCTCGGTGGTCTGCTTGACCGACTCACCCTTGCGCTTCTTCTTGGCCGACCGCGGACCGGCGAACTTGGCCGCGAGCTCGAAGGTGTCGTCCTTGGTGTTGTTGACGATGACGTGGATCTGGTCGGGCAGCCGGGTCTGCTTGAGCAGCGACCGCAGCACCGCCTCGATCGACTCCGCCTCGTTGTAGGCCGGGATGACGCAGCCGATCACCGGGCGGTACGTCGGCAGCGCCTCCAGGTCCGCCAGGTGCTGGTGCACGTAGCGGGACAGGTCCGACCCGGTGGGCGACGTGGCGGGGGATGCGCCGGCGATGGCGGGCAGGCCGGCGACGGCGTGCTCGTCGGTGGACTCGACGGGGAAGCTGGTCACGTTCTCACTCCTGATCTGCGGTGGTGAGAACAAGATTGAACCTTCAACCGCATGGCCGACCTCGGCGCCGATGAGCCTCCGCTCAAGACCTCCTCAAGATCATGGGGCGCCTCCACGCC
>JBMDXL010000956.1:0-8509 GCA_048594465.1 Microlunatus sp.
GCCGTCATCGCCGTGCTCGCCACCCCCGCCGAGGCGGCTCAGGCGGTGGCCGACCGGCTCGTGCGCCAGGGCGTCACCAGCATCCTCAACTTCGCCGCCAGCGTCCTCACCGTGCCGGAGCAGGTCACCGTGCGGAAGGTGGATCTCGGTCAGGAGCTGCAGATCCTGGCGTACCACGAACAGCGCAAGTCCGACGAGCCCGTGACGGTCGGCCCCGCCGCCGCGGCGGGTCACCCGGAACCGGTCCTCACCCCCGAGAGGCTCTCCTCATGAGCATCCTGGCCGTCAGCGTCTCGCACCAGACCACCAGCGTGGACGTCCTCGCCCGGGTGGCGATGGACCAGGCGACGGCGACCAAGCTGGCGCAGACCCTGCTGGCCGGCGACCACGTGGACGAGGCCGTCGTCCTGTCCACCTGCACCCGGACCGAGATGTACGCCTCCGTGTCCCGCTTCCACGGCGGTCTGGACGACGTCACCCACGCGCTGGCCGCCCTGTCCGGGGTCGGCGTGGCCGAGCTGCGCCGGATGTGCGCGGTGTACTTCGACGAGGGGGCGGTGGCCCACACGTTCTCGGTGGCGGCCGGTCTGGACTCCATGGTGGTGGGGGAGAACCAGATCCTCGGGCAGGTCAAGAGCGCCCTCACCTCCTGCCAGACCCACGGCACCGTCGGCACGGTGCTCAACGCGCTCTTCCAGCAGGCGCTCCGGGTCGGCAAGCGGGTCCAGAACGAGACCGAGATCGGCTCCGCCGGTCGCTCCCTGGTCACGGCGGCGTACGAGCTGCTGGAGTCCGATCTGGGTCCGATCGCCGGTCGCCGGCTGCTGGTCCTCGGCGCCGGGTCGATGGCCGGTCTCGCGGCCCGCACCGCGGCGGCCGCCGGCGCCCAGGTGACCTGCGTCAACCGCACGTACGAGCGCGCGCAGCGGCTCGCCGCCTCCATCGGCGGCCGGGCCCGTCCGCTGGCCGAGCTGGCCGAGGCCCTGAGTGAGGCCGATCTGGTGGTCACCTGCACCGGCGCCCGGGACGTGTTCCTCGACGCCGCCCAGCTGGCCCACTCGCCGGTGGTCGGTGTGGTCGACCTCGCGCTGCCCGCCGACGTCTCCGCCGACGTCACCGACCTCGGGGTGGTGCTGGTCAACCTGGCCCGGTTGGTCGCCGACCAGCCCGATCACGCGAGCCGCGGCGAGGTGGAGGCCGCCCGTGCCCTGGTCGGCGGGGAGGTCAACGACTTCCTGGGACTGCGTCGGGCCGCTCAGGTGGCACCCACCGTCGTCGCCCTGCGGACCATGGCCTCGGAGGTGGTCAGCGCCGAGCTCGCCCGGCTGGACGGACGGGCGCCGGAACTGAGCGCCAAGGAGCGCGACGAGGTGCACCGGACCGTCCGTCGGGTGGTCGACAAGCTGCTGCACCAACCCACCGTCCGCGTCCAGGAGCTCTCCTCGGACCCCGAGTCGCCGGACTACGCGGCGGCCCTGCGCGAGTTGTTCGCCCTGCACCCGCAGACGGTGGCGGCGGTCATGTCGCCCGGGGTAAAGGGCACGCCGGACGCTCTGCTGCCGCGGTGAACGCGCTCGGCGACGTCCCGGCCGTGACCGGTCCCGTCCTCCGGATCGGGGCGCGCACCTCGCCGTTGGCCCGGGCCCAGGCCGACCAGGTGGCGGCGGCGCTGCAGAGCCGGGGACTGGCGACGACCTTCGTCGGGATCACCACCACCGGTGACGTGGACCAACGCGCACTGACCCAGATCGGTGGCACCGGGGTGTTCGTCGGCGCCGTCCGCGAGGCCCTCTACGACGGCCGGATCGACGTCGCGGTGCACTCCCTCAAGGACCTGCCTACGGCGTCCGCCGACGGGCTGCGGCTGGCCGCGGTGCCCGTCCGCGAGGACAGCCGGGACGTGCTCGTGGGGCGCACGCGGGCCACGCTGCGCGACGGTGACCGGGTGGGGACCGGGTCGCCGCGTCGGGCCCTGCAGCTGGTCGAGCTGGCCGAGCGGCTGGGCATCGCGCTCGACGTGGTCGAGGTCCGGGGCAACGTCGACACCCGGATCGGCCACGCGGCCGACGGTCGCGTCGCGGCCGTGGTGCTGGCGGCGGCCGGGCTGCGCCGCCTCGGTCATCTGCCGGCGCGAGAGGACCGCGACGGTGACGATTCGATAACAACAGTGAAGGGTCTGGCGGCACAGATCCTCGGCGTCGACGAGATGATCCCAGCACCCGGACAGGCGGCTCTCGGACTGGAGATTCACGAATCTCTCAGTGAGACCGCGGCGGCGGCTGTGCAGACGCTGGATGATCACGTGACGCACGCGGAAACCCTTGTGGAACGGGCTTTCCTGGCGACCCTCGAAGCGGGGTGCACCGCCCCGGTCGGGGCCCGTGCCGAGATCGTGGGTGTCCGTGGTAGAGATCTCGATTTGACTCTGCGCGTCGTAATTGGGAGAACGGTCCTGAGCAACTTGTCGGAATCGATCACCACAGCTTCTCCCTTGCGGCGGAAACTGTCCGGGACCCTCACGGATCCTCGGCAGTTCGGGGCGGATGCGGCTGCATCGGTACTCGAGGAGCTGCGTACGCCACAACGCGCTCGCCACGCCTAGTGTCGAGGCTGAACAGAACGCGAGAGACCCGTGTCCCCAACATCGGCCCGTAGCAAGTCCCGACTTCAGTCCTCAGCAGTCAGCACGACCGAACCGCCGCAGACGCCGCACCCGGCCCGGAGCAAGGGGCGGGTCATCTACGTGGGCACCGGACCGGGTGATCCCGATCTGCTCACCCTCGGTGCCATCGCCGCCCTGGCCGACGCGTCCGTCGTGATCTTGGACGACGAGCGGCAGCGCGAGATCCTGGCCCACCCGGCGATCACCCTGGGGGTGGGCGCCGAGGTCGCCACCCTGGGGCTGTCGGAGGCCGGCAAGCCGCTCAGCCCGTCGGCCCGCGCCCGGATCATCCTCAAGCACACCGAGTCCGGGGTC
Organism: Microlunatus sp.; assembly: GCA_048594465.1. Taxonomy (GTDB): domain Bacteria; phylum Actinomycetota; class Actinomycetes; order Propionibacteriales; family Propionibacteriaceae; genus Microlunatus. The sequence goes on from JBMDXL010000956.1 coordinate 2,978, forward strand.
CGGGTGGTCCGCCTGGTCTCGGGGGATCCCTTCCTGGACAACGCGATCGCCGACGAGGCCGCTGCCTGCGTGCGTGGCGGCGCCGACTTCGAGGTCGTCCCCGGGGTGTCCAGCCTGACCGCGGTCCCCGAGTACGCGGGCATCGACCTCACCCACGGGGGCGGCGTGCACTTCGCCTCGATCTGCGACGGCCGCTTCACCAAGTCCGCCACCGCTCAGTGGGGGACCGCGCAGACCCTGGTGGTGTCCACCAAGGTGGAGCACATCGGCACCCTGGTCGACGCCGCCCGGAACGCCGGCCGCGCGCTCGATGATCACGTGCTGGCCACGCTGCACGGCGGCAGCACCGAGCAGGTCACGATCACCACCACCCTGGCGGACCTGGCGGCGGAGGTAACGGCGAGCGCCGTCCCCGGCACCGACCCGGTGCACGTGATCCTGGGGGCGGCGGCCGAGCAGCGGGCCGAGCTCACCTGGTACGAGACCAAGCCACTGTTCGGTTGGCGGGTTCTGGTGCCGCGCACCAAGGACCAGGCCGCTCCGCTGATCGCCCGGCTGCGGACCTACGGCGCGCACAGCGACGAGGTGCCGACCATCTCGGTCGAGCCGCCGCGGAGCCCGCTGCAGATGGACAAGGCCATCCGTGGTCTGGTCGAGGGCCGCTACGAGTGGGTGGCGTTCACCTCGGTCAACGCGGTCAAGGCGGTCCGGGAGAAGTTCGAGGAGTACGGCCTGGACGCGCGTGCCTTCTCCGGGCTGAAGGTCGCCACGGTCGGCGACGTGACCGCCCGCGCCCTGCGGGACTGGGGGATCGAGCCCGACCTGGTGCCCGAGCACGAGCAGTCGGCCGCCGGTCTGGCCGCGGAGTTCCCGCCGTACGACGACGTGCTGGACCCGATCAACCGGGTGTTCCTGCCCCGGGCCGACATCGCCACCGAGACCCTGGCCGCCGGTCTGGTCAAGCTGGGCTGGGAGGTCGAGGACGTCACGGCCTACCGCACAGTCCGCGCCGCCCCGCCGGCCGCAGCGGTCCGGGACGCGATCAAGACGGGCAAGTTCGACGCCGTCGTGTTCACGTCCTCCTCCACGGTGCGCAACCTGGTCGGCATCGCCGGCAAGCCGCACCCGGCGACCATCCTCGCCGCCATCGGCCCGCAGACGGCCAAGACCTGCGAGGAGCACGGCCTGCGGGTCGACGTCGTCGCCGGGAACCCGTCCGCGGTCGACCTGGCCGACGCGCTGGCCGCCTTCGCCGCCGAGCGTCGGGACGGCCTGGTCGCGGCCGGCGAGCCGGTGGTCAAGCCGTCGCTGCGCAAGACCAGTCCGCGCCGCCGGGTCTGACGGGACGTGTCCGACGCATCGACCCCGGGCTCGCCCGCGGGTCGCCCGACCGGTCCGGTCGTCCGGCCGCGGCGGCTCCGGGTCAACCCGGTCGTCCGGGCGATGGTGGCCGAGACCTCGGTCGCGCCCCGGCAGCTGATCCTGCCGGTCTTCGTGGCCGAGGGGCTGACCGAGCCGCGGCCGATCTCCTCCATGCCGGGCGTCGTCCAACACACCCTGGAGTCGGTCCGGACGGTCGCCGTGGAGGCGGCCGAGGCCGGCCTGGCCGGGATCATGCTCTTCGGGGTGCCCGACGACGAGCACAAGGACGCGGTCGGCTCCGCGGCGCTGGCCGACGACGGGATCCTCAACCTGGCCCTGCGCACGGTGCGCGACGAGGTGGGCGACGCCACCCTGGTCATGTCCGACGTCTGCCTGGACGAGTTCACCGACCACGGGCACTGTGGCGTGCTGACCCCGACCGGTGCGGTCGACAACGACGCCACCGTGGAGATCTACGCGTCCATGGCCGAGGCGCACGCCGCCGCCGGGGCGCACGTGGTCGCGCCCAGCGGGATGATGGACGGCCAGGTCGGGGCCATCCGGGCCGCCCTGGACCGGGCCGGTGCGCAGGACGTGGCGATCATGGCGTACGGGGCGAAGTACGCCTCCGCCTTCTACGGGCCGTTCCGGGAGGCGGTGGGCAGCTCGCTGGTCGGCGACCGCCGCACCTACCAGCAGGACCCGGCCAACGCCCGCGAGGCGCTGCGGGAGGTGCTGCTGGATGTGGCCCAGGGGGCCGATCTGGTGATGGTCAAACCGGCCCTGGCCTATCTCGACATCCTGCGGCAGGTGCGCGACAGCGTCGACGTCCCGGTGGCCGCCTACAACGTCTCCGGCGAGTACGCGATGGTCGAGGCCGCCGCCGCCCAGGGGTGGATCAACCGGGACGCCGCCGTCGTGGAGACGCTCACCTCGCTGCGCCGGGCCGGGGCTGACGTGGTGCTGACGTACTGGGCTTTGGAGTACGCCAGGAGACTGCACCCGTGAACGACTCTGCATCCCGGGCCGCCTTCGAGCGGGCCCGGAAGGTCATCCCGGGCGGGGTCAACTCGCCGGTCCGCGCCTTTCTGGCCGTCGGCGGCGCCCCGCGCTTCATCACCCGTGCGTCCGGGCCGTACCTGTACGACCTGGACGGCAACGAGCTGGTCGACCTGATCTGCTCCGGGGGTCCGATGCTGCTCGGCCACGCGCACCCCGAGGTGCTGGCCGCCGTGGGCGCGGCCGCGTCCCACGGCACGTCGTACGGGGCTCCCACCGTGGCCGAGGTCGAGCTGGCCGAGGCGATCATCGAGCGCACCCCGGTCGAGGAGGTGCGACTGGTCAACAGCGGCACCGAGGCCACCATGTCGGTGCTGCGGCTGGCCCGCGGGATCACCGGCCGGGACATGATCGTCAAGTTCGCCGGCTGCTACCACGGCCACGTGGACGCACTGCTGGCCGCGGCCGGCTCCGGGGTGGCCACGCTGGCCCTGCCCGGCACCCCCGGGGTGACGGCCGCCACGACGGCGGACACCATCGTGCTGTCCTACAACGACCGCGCGGGGGACCGCGAGGCGTTCGCCACCTACGGCGACCGGATCGCCGCGGTGATCACCGAGGCCGCCGCCGGCAACATGGGCGTGGTCCCGCCCGGCGTGGAGGACGGGGTCGGCTTCAACAGCTTCCTGGCCGACATCTGCCACGCCCACGGTGCGCTGTTCGTCTCCGACGAGGTGATGACCGGCTTCCGGGTCACCCGCTCCGGCCAGTACGGTCTCGACGGGGTCGAACCCGACCTGATGACGTTCGGCAAGGTGATGGGCGGCGGCTTCCCCGCCGCCGCGTTCGGCGGTCGCGCCGACCTGATGCAGCATCTCGCGCCGGTGGGCGGGGTCTACCAGGCCGGGACGCTGTCGGGGAACCCGGTCGCCACCTCCGCCGGTCTCACCACGCTGCGGCTGGCCACCGACGAGGTCTACGCCCACGTCGACCGGGTGTCGGCGGTGCTGCAGGCGGAGGTCCACGCCGCCTTGTCGACGGCCGGTGTGCCGCACGTGATCCAGGCCGCGGGCAACCTCTTCAGTGTGTTCTTCGTCTCGGGCGTGGAGTCCGTGCCGGACTACGCCACCGCCTCCGGGCAGTCCACCACCGCGTACGCGGCCTTCTTCCACGCCATGCTCGACCAGGGCGTCTACCTGCCGCCGAGCGCGTACGAGGGTTGGTTTTTGTCGTCCGCCCACGATGATGGAGCCATGGATCGGATCGTCACCGCGCTGCCGGCCGCCGCCCGGGCCGCCGCCGCGGCGCTGTTGACCCCGGCGGAGGAGACGCGATGAGACCCGACCCGCCCGCCCCGGACAACGAGAACCCCGAGCAGGGGCCGGCGTCGACCACGGCGCCACCGTACGGAGGCCCGGACCGCACCGTGGTGCACCTGGTCCGGCACGGGGAGGTGCACAACCCCGACGGCATCCTCTACGGACGGCTGCCCGCGTACGACCTGTCGACCAACGGCCGGGAGATGGCCGTGCTGGTGGCCAACGCCCTGGCCGACCACGACGTCGTGCACCTGCGCTGCTCACCGCTGGAGCGGGCGCAGCAGACCATGGCGCCGATCGCGGCCGAGCACGACGTGAAGATCGTCATCGACGGCCGGGTGATCGAGGCCGAGAACCGTCTCGAGGGGCAGCAGGTCCGGTTCCCGCGGACGTTGAGCAAGCCGCACAACGTCTGGCTGCTGCGCAACCCGCTGCGACCCAGCTGGGGCGAGGCGTACACCGAGATCGTCGCCCGGATGCGGCTGGCCATCGCCGACGCCGCCGCGGCCGCGGCCGGTCACGAGGCCGTCATCGTGTCCCACCAGCTGCCCATCTGGATGGCGCGGTGCGACGTCGAGGGGCGGCGGCTGATCCACGATCCCCGTCGCCGGGAGTGCGCCCTGGCCAGTGTCACGAGCCTCACCCTGATCGACGGTCGGGTGACCTCGGTGGTCTACTCCGAGCCCGCTGCCGCGCTGATCGCGGCCAAGGGCAGCAAGAAGTTCGTCGCCGGTGCCTGAGCCGATCGACCCGACGACCGGACGGGCCGACCGAAGAGCCCGGCCGGGCTGGCGGTCGGTGCTGGCCCCGCTGGTGATGCTGACGATCGTGCTGCTGGCCGGGTGCTCCGCGACCGGGGCCGACGAGCCCACCCGCGGCGCGAACCAGGCGGGTTACGTGGGCGCTGAGAGCTCGGTGACCATCATCCCGCCCGACGAGCGCCAGCCGGCTCCGGACGTCGCGGGCGCGGTGCTCGGCGAGGAGGGCAAGACGATCTCCACCGCGGACCTGACGGGCAAGGTCGTGGTCCTCAACGTCTGGGGCTCGTGGTGCGGTCCCTGCCGCGCCGAGGCGCCCGAGCTGCAGAAGGCCGCCGAGAAGACGGCGAAGACCGCCCAGTTCATCGGGCTCAACACCCGCGACTTCGACCAGGGCCCCCCGGTCGCCTTCAACCGGGCCAACAAGATCACCTACCCGAGCATCTGGGACCCCAGCGGCGCGGTGCTGGTATCGCTGTCGGGCACGCTGCCGCCCAAGGCCATCCCGTCCACGCTGGTCATCGACGAGCAGGGGAGGGTGGCCGCCCGGATCGTCGGGGCGGTGACCGAGCGGACGCTGGTCGACATGATCACCGACGTCGCCGCCGGCAAGTGATCGGTCCTGATCGGTGATTGGCTCTGTCGTGATCACGGGACGAGGATGATCGTGGACCTGGCCGGGTGGGTGTCGCAGGCGCTGGGCGGGTCGATGGCGCTGGCCGTCCCGGTCGCGGTGCTGGCCGGTCTGGTCTCGTTCTTCTCCCCGTGCGTGGTGCCGTTGCTGCCGGGCTACCTGTCCTACATGACCGGGATGGGTGCGGCGGAGGTGGCTGCCGGACACCGGCGCGGTCGGATGCTGATCGGCACCGTCTTGTTCGTGCTCGGACTGGCCGTCGTCTTCGTGGCCGCCGGTTTCGCCTTCGGGGCGTTGGGCGGCCTGTTGCTCAGCTACCAGACGGTGATCACCCGTGTCCTCGGCGTGGTGATCATCGTGCTCGGTCTCGCCTTCGCCGGGGCGATCAGCCTGGGCAGCCGGGAGCTGCGGCTGCAGCGGCTGCCGGCCGCCGGACTGGCCGCCGCGCCGGTCCTCGGCG
>JBMDXL010000957.1:0-1521 GCA_048594465.1 Microlunatus sp.
TCCTCACCAGAACTCGGGCGGGATGGTGCCGTTCAGCCAGGCCAGCTCGTTGTCGGCGATGAAGCGGGACAGCTGGAGATCGAAGTGCTCCGGCGGACCGAGCCAGGCGTCGATCGCCTCGAGCAGGTGCTGGCCGACCGCGGCGCTCGGCGCGTTCACCACGTGCCGCCAGGTGGTCGCGAACCGCGGCGGCAGCTCCAGCTCGTCGAGCGTGGCGGTCAGGTACTTCTGTCCGCTGAAGAACCGGCGGTGCTGGGCCAGGGCGATCCGGCCGGCGGCCAGGGCCAGGTGCACTCCGGCGTGCTGGACCAGGAACCGGTCCCCCAGCTGGTCGCCCTGCTTGAGGAAGTAACCACCGTAGAGGCGGGCCTGGGCGCGGTAGGCGGTGATCCGGCGGGCCCAGACCTCGTCGGGCAGGGTGACGATGGCCGCGACCTGGTCGGCGATGCCACCGACCTTGTCCAGCGCCACCCGGGCCCCGACGAAGGACGCGCGGGTGGGGTCGTCGGCGCCGTGGACGGCGGTGTCCAGGTAGGCCGGGCTGGCCAGCTTGATGTCCACGTAGCCACCGGGGTAGGTCACCCCGTCCTGGCTGACCGCCGCGATCCGCCCCGCGGCCCGCGCGTCGGCGTACGCCTCGTCGGTGACCACCAGGTAGAGATCCACGTCGGAGTCCTCGCGCGGTGTGCCGCGGGCCACCGAGCCGACGATCACCACCCCGAGCACCTCGGGTCGGTCGCGGACCGTGTCGACGTAGCCCTGCGCCGTCGCCTCGTGGTGCTGCACCGGATCGCCTCCTCGTCCCCCCACGCTGAAACGTTCTACCCGGGGTCAAACTAGGCGCCGTCGTCCGCCATCGTCAAAGGGTCCGTCCGGTCCCGGGCACCACCGGCCACCCCTGTCGAGCGGCGCCGCCGACCACTACCGTGGCCGGGTGACCTCCAGCTACGTCGACGACTACTCCCCCGGCTCCGGCCGCCGCACCCCCGCCCGCGCCTGGCTGCACAGCAACGCCCCCGAGCTCGATCTGGACGGCGACTGGCGGTTCCGGCTGCTCCCCACACACCGCGGCCTGGACGACGGCGTTGCCGATCCGCAGCTGGACGACACGGACTGGGACCAGCTCGCGGTGCCGTCGCACTGGGTGCTGGCCGGCGACGGGGCGTACGGCAAGCCGATCTACACCAACGTCATCTACCCGGTCCCGGTCGACCCGCCGCACATCCCCGACGAGAACCCGACCGGTGAGTACCGGCGGCGCTTCGCCCGCCCCGACTGGGCGGCCGGCGACAGTGGGGCCCGGGTGCTGCTCCGGTTCGACGGCGTCGAGTCGGTCTACCGGGTCTGGCTGAACGGCACCGAGGTCGGTGTCGGCAAGGGCAGCCGGCTGGTGCAGGAGTTCGACGTCACCGGGCTGCTGACCGACGGCGAGAACGTGCTGGTGGTGCGGGTGCACCGGTGGTCCTCGATGAGCTACATCGAGGACCAGGACCAGTGGTGGCTGCCGGGGATCTTCCGCTC
>JBMDXL010000958.1:0-2514 GCA_048594465.1 Microlunatus sp.
GTCGACGGTGGCCGCGACCGCCGCGTGCGTGGGCACCCGCATCCCGAGCAGCTGGTGGCAGCCCAGCCGGAGCAGATCGGTGACGGCCGGCTGGAGCGACCCCAGCGACCGTCCGGAGGCCGCCGCCAGGATCTGGTCGTAGGTGCCCTCCAGCCGGCAGGTGCCGGCCAGCAGCTCGGTGGCGAAGGCCGCGTCGCGACTCGCGAGGCGTCGCTGGGTCAGCAGCGGCGGCAGCACCAGGTTGGCGTACGCGTCGTCGGTGTGGACGGTGCGCAGGGCGTCGAAGGCAGCCCGGCGGGCCGGGTCGACGGACCGCCGTCGCGCGGGGGGCCGGCGACCGGCCACGTCAGCTGCCCAGGCGGTCGTCGGTGGTGAGGGTCAGGCCCCGTGCCCAGTCGGCGGCGGGCATCGGCTTCTTGCCCTGGGCCTGCACCTGCCCGAGCTGCAACCCGGTCCCGTCGCCGGCGGCCACGGTCACCGCGCGCTTGGTCACGGTCAGCGACCCGGGCTCCCCCGCGTGCTCGGGCAGCGGGGTCGCAGAGTTGATCTTGAACCGCTCCCCGCGGAAGGTGGTCCAGGCGCCGGGGGACGGCGAGCAGCCGCGGACCACGCGGTCGAGCGCGGTCGCGGTCCGGTGCCAGTCGAGGCGGGCGTCCTCCACGCTGATCTTGGGGGCCAGGGTGACGCCGTCGTCCGGCTGCTCGGTTGGGGTGAGGCTCCCGTCGGCGATGCCGTCCAGGGTCGAGACCAGCAGCTCGGCGCCGGTCAACGACAGCCGGTGCAGCAGGTCGCCGGAGGTGTCGGTCGGCCGGATCGTCTCGGTCACGGTGCCGTAGACCGGGCCGGCGTCCAGGGCGGCGACGATCCGGAAGGTGGTGGCGCCGGTCTCCTCGTCCCCGGCCAGCACGGCGTGCTGCACCGGGGCGGCCCCCCGCCAGGCCGGCAGCAGCGAGAAGTGCAGGTTGATGAAGCCGTGCGGCACCAGGTCGAGCAGGTTCTGCGGCAGCAGGGCGCCGTACGCGACCACCGGGCAGCAGTCCGGGGCGATCGCGGCCAGCCGCTCCAGGAACTCGGGCTCGCGGGGACGGGCCGGGGTCAGCGTCTCCAGGCCCAGCTCGGCGGCCCGCGCAGCCACCGGGCTCGGGGTCAGCTTCTTGCCGCGGCCGCTCGGGGCGTCCGGCCGGGTGAGGACGGCCACCACCTCGTGGTCGGAGGCCAGCAGGGCCTCGAGACTGGGCAGGGCGACCTCGGGGGTGCCGGCGAAGACGATGCGCACCGGCCGGAGTGTAGCCGTCAGCGGCGTGCTCCCCCGCACCGGAGAATCAGCCCAGCACGACCGGATCGACCCGCACCCGTTGGGCACCCTCGTTCTTCTTCGCGCTGCGTACCGCGGTGACGTCCTTGAGCGCCCGCACCAGGGCCGGACCGGTGCCCAGCGGGGTGCGCAGGGTGAGGCGCTCGACGGGGTCGTCGGTTCCCGACAGCGTCACCCCCGGGAGCGGCACCGGGCCCAGGACCTCGGTCGGCTCGGGGGCACGGAGCAGCTGGACCACCTCGGTCAGCGTGCCGGCCGCGCCGTCGACGGTCACCACCTTGGCGGCCGGGGGGAAGTGCGCCTCGGCCCGCTCGGCCAGCTCCCGGGCCGCGAACCCGGCCGGATCGAGCCGGACCAGGGCCTGCAGCGCCCGCGCCGCGCTGTCGCCGGCGGCGATCACCGAGCCCCCGTCGGCGCCCGGGCGCACCAGGGCCACCACCCCCAGCCACCGCCGCAGGGCCTCCTCCGACGCCCGAAGGTCCATCCGGAGCAGCAGCAGGTGCGTGTCCAGCAGCACCGCCCCCGCGTACCCGCCCTCGGCCGTCGGCTCGGCGCCGGGCGTGGCCACCACCAGCGCGGGGGTGCCCGGCACCTCGGGCAGCACCTGCGACCCCGACGACTGACGGATCACGGTGTTGGGGAACGCCCGGCCGAGCTCCTCGGCCGTCCGGTCGGCCCCGACCACCGGGGCCCGCAGCGACCGGCTCTCGCAGATCGGGCAGGACCAGTCGGGGTGCAGCAGACCGCACCACACGCAGCCGAGGTCCACCGGGGCCGCGCGGCCGTCGGCACCGCGGGATCGTGACTGACGGTGCTGCTGGCGGAGCGGTCCGTGGCAGCGCCGGCACCGGGCCGGCTCCCGGCAGTCCTGGCAGACCAGCGCGACCAGGTAGCCCGAGCGCGGCACCTGGACCAGCACCGGACCCTGCGGCAGGGTGGCCCGGACCAGCTCGAACACCTCGTGCGGCAAGCGTGCCGACCGGGCCGCCGGATCGCGGGCCAGGGCCAGGTCGGAGTCGACCGCCGCCCGCACCCGGGCCGCTGTGTGCCGGGTCTGCGTCCGGTCCGCGGCCAGCTCCTGCAGCCAGCCGCGCTGCACCCACTGCTCGGCCGCGCAGCTGCGGCCGTCGCCGGCGGCCAGGAACGCGCACCCCTGCTGGGTCGCGCGGAGGGCCAGCACCGTCCGGGTGTGCGGGTAG
>JBMDXL010000959.1:0-3096 GCA_048594465.1 Microlunatus sp.
GCGAGGAGCACCACCACCACCCGCCGACGCAGCAGCCAGGAACCCTCGGGACCGGTGGCCGCGGCGGTCAGGGCCGCCGACCCGACGGTGGCGACCACGAAGCCGGCCATCAGCGCCGTCACCGACACGTCACCACTGAGATCCCGGGTCGCCGCGGCCGCGCCCAGCGTCCAGCACAGCGCGATGATCACCACCGGGATGACGGCGGCGAGACCGGCGACGATGGCCCTCCGGCGGGTCTCCCCGTACAGCCCGCGGACGTTGCTCCAGGTGGCGGCCGGCGCGAGCGCGAACGATCCCAGCCAGAGCACCGAGGCGGCACCGGTCAGCAGCACGGACGTCGAGATCCCTGTCACCACGGGGATCGTGGCTCCCAGGTCGACCACGGCGACGGTGCCGATCACCGCCAGCCAGCGCCGCCGCGATCGGCCGGTCGCCACCTGGCTGGCCAGCACCGGCAGGGCCTGGACGAGGACGAGGGGCGGGACGTGACCACCCCACCCGAGGACCCGGACCGCCGGGCCGCCCCACCCCGCGACGGCCAGGGCCAGGGTGGTCGGGTAGACGAGCACCGTCAGGCCCAGCACCATGATCATCCGGCGCACCCCCGGCGAGCGGGTGACACCGGGCCAGCCGGCGATCATCAGGATCGCGACCCCCGCCAGGGCCATCAGGACCCGTGCGGTCGCGCCGAGGCGGAACTCGGGCTCCGGCCACGGCAGTCCGAGCGTCAGACCGGCGGCGACCAGACCGAGACCTCCCACCGCAGCGGTGAGCAGCAGGCACACCCGCTCCGAGGTCGACACCCGCTCATGGTCGCGCACTGCGGACGCCGACGGAATAGGCGATCGTGCCGATGCGGCGTTGCCGGGCGGTGGGTGAGAGTGCGGTCATGACCATGACCGTGGGCGGCGCCGACACCGCCGGACCGATTGCCGACCAGCCGCTCCGCCGACGACTCGGGCTGTTCGCCGCCGTCGTCGTCGCCTCGATCGTGCTGCCGTTCGTCTTCCTCGGCGAGGGGCCCCTGTGGTACCACCTCGCCTTCCACCTGATCGGCGTCCCGCTGTGCCTGCTCGCCGTCGTGGTGCTGCGTAGCGTCCGGCGCGCCGCCGGGAGCAGGACGCTGCGCGTGATGACCTGGATCTCGACAGTGGCCTTCGCCGCCTGGGCGATCGGGCACGCGGGAGAGCTGGTGACCGTCCTCACCCACGGCGGCGCCCACGCCGGTCCGGATCTGTTCGAGCACCCGGTGCACACGTTCTTCGCGACCATCGCCGTGCCGTCCTGGATGCTCAGCGTGGTCTCGAGTCTGGTGCTGTTCGCGACGGTGGGCGTCCAGGCGCTGGCCCGCCGGGTCAGGCGCTGACCTCGACCCGGTTGCCTTCGACCGTACGCCGGCAGATCTCCGCCCACGGCGTCGGCGCCAGGTCCAGCTCGGTCTCGGTCCGGCGCGAGTCGAGCACGTAGGGACGGGTCCACATGTACGACAGCTCGGCGATCTCGCGCATCAGCGGGTTGACCAGGGCCAGACCCCGCAGCACCGGCATCGGGATCCCCCTTACCGCGACCGGAGCGTGTCCACCGGCGGCCAGCACGTCGGTCAGTGCCTCGCGCTGGGTACGCGGCGCGTTGGTCGGCGCGTGCCACACCTGGCCCCAGGACGCCGACCGGTCGGCCACCGCGACCAGGGTGCGGGCCATGTCCAGGACGTCGGTCCAGCTGTGGGGAAGATCCGGCCGGCCGATCACCCAGGCGGTCTTGCCCTCGGGGGCGGTGGACAGGTGCCGGGTGATGTGGCCGTTGGCGCCGACCCCGGCGCCCACGTAGTCGGACGCCCGCACCTCGACGGCGTTCAGCCGACCCGCTGCGTGCCGGGACCTCGCCTCGGCCCACATGCCCGCCCGCAGCCGACCCTTGTGGTCGGTCGCCGCGTCGGGCTGACCCTCGGACATCGGCGCGTCGGTCGAACCGTACGGGTAGAGGCAGGAGGCGGTCACCAGGGTCGCCCCCGTGCGTTCCGCCGCGGTGAGCAGGCTCTCGGCCAGCGGCGGCCAGACGTCGTCCCAGATCGTGTAGTCGGTGGGGTTGGCCGCGTTGACCAGGGCCGCGGCACCGGTAGTGATCATGCTCAGGGCGGCCGGATCGGAGGCGTCGGCGGCCACCGTCTCCACGCCGTCGACCCGGGCCCGCCCGGTGCGCGAGACCAGACGCACCCGGTCCCCCCGGTCGCGCAGCAGCTCGGCGGTCTGCCGGCCGACCGGTCCCGCTCCGACGATCACGTACGTGCTGGTCATGGTCTCTCCTCCAGAAAGTGTGAGCAGTGCTCTCGTTTCTCCAGCGTGCGGCCCGTGGCAGCAAAAGTCAAGAGCAGTGCTCTCGTTTTGTTGCAGTGTCCTCTCTCGGCTGACAGACTGGCGACGTGTCCTCCTCCGCTCCCCTGACCGCCCGGGCCGTGGCCCGACGCGAGCTGACCGCCGCGATCACCGCCAGCGCCCGTCGTCAGCTCGCCGAGATCGGTCCGGCCCAGCTGTCGGTCCGTGCGGTGGCCCGCGACCTGGGGATGGCGTCGTCGGCGGTCTACCGCTACTTCCCCAGCCGCGACGAGCTGCTGACCGAGCTGCTGGTCGTCCTCTACTCCGAGCTGGCCGACCGACTGGAGGCGGCCGACGCCGGCTGCGAGCGCGACGACCTGTCCGGTCGCTGGCGCACCCTCGGGGAGACGCTGCGGCGCTGGGCGATCGGCGCGCCGCACGAGTACGCGTTCCTGTACGGCTCACCGGTGCCGGGCTACGCGGCCCCGGCGGCCACCATCGCGCCGTCCGCCCGGGTCACCGGCGTGCTGATCGGTCTGGCCGCCGACCTCGCTCAGGACGGACCCCGGACGTCGGCCTTCGACGCCTTCCGCACCCTCGCCGGGGTCGATCTGTCCGACGAGGTGGTGCTCAGCGCGGTGACCGCCTGGGGCGGGCTGCTCGGAGCGATCAGCCTGGAGCTGTTCGGGCACCTGCACCGCGCCGTGACCGACGACGACGCGCACTTCGCCCGGGTTTTGGAACGCCTCGACCCGGCGCGCTCATGATCGCGCCGGGCCGG
>JBMDXL010000096.1:0-2150 GCA_048594465.1 Microlunatus sp.
ACCTGCTGGCCGCCGACACCCGGATGGGGGCGGTGACGCTGCGGGTGGCCGACCTCGACACGATGACGGGCTACTACCGCGACGCGGTGACCCTCAGCGTGCTGTCCACCTCGGCGTCGGAGGTCGTGCTCGGTCGCGGCACCGAGCAGGTGCTGCGGCTGGTCCACGCTCCCGAGCTGCGGCACGCGCCGTCCCGCTCGGCGGGTCTGTTCCACACCGCGATCCTGTATGACACCGAGGCCGACCTGGCCACCTCGGTGCACTCCGTGGCCAGCCGGCACCCGGGGACGTACACGGGCAGCGCGGACCACCTGGTCAGCCAGGCGTTCTACTTCACCGACCCGGAGGGCAACGGCGTCGAGCTCTACACCGACCGCGACCGGTCGACCTGGAGCTGGACCCACGGTCAGGTCGAGATGGCCACGCTGATGCTCGACCCGAACCGGTTCCTGGCCGAGCACCTGGATCCGGCGGCCGTAGCCGCGGCGGCCTCGCGGCCGGCGACCGTCGGGCACGTGCATCTGTGCGTCGGTGACGTCGAGTCGGCGCGTCGGTTCTACGTCGACCAGCTCGGCTTCGAGACCACCGCCGAGCTGGGCAACACCGCCCTGTTCGTCAGCGCGGGTGGCTACCACCACCACATGGCCATGAACACGTGGCAGAGCCGAGGCGCCGGTCGCCGGCGGCTGACCCTGGGACTAGGTCTGGTCCGGATCGAGGTGCCGGCCCTGGACGACCTGGGCGCCCTGACCGACCGGCTCGGCTTCCATGGGGTGGAGACCCGGGACGACGGCCGTACGGTCGAGTTCGAGGACCCGTGGGCCAACCGGATCCAGGTCCGCGCCGCCGTCTGATCCCTCGCGCTCACACCCGCTGACGCCCCCTTTCGCTGCCTGACGCCCCCGTTGCGGGGGTAGCGTGGGCGTGCGAAAGGGGGCGTCAGCGCGTTCGGGTCAGATGTTGGCGCCGTCCAGGGGCACGCCCTCCGGCATCGCGGCCGCCGGTTCGGTGCCGTTGCCGGCGCCCGGGCAGGCCAGGTCCAGCGTGTACGCGGTCATCGACAGCGACCCGTACGCGTAGCCGTCGACGAGCACGTCGGCGCCGCGTCCGGCAGCGCCGGCCAGCCCGGCGAGATAGAGCAGCGGGATGTAGTGGTCGGGGGTGGGCACCGCCGTACGGAAGTCGCGGTGACCCTCCAGGGCAGCGGTCTCGGTCGGCTGCTCGGCCATCGACGCCCTGACCTGCTCGTCGAACCGCTCGGCCCAGTCGAAGCCGGCGTCCGGCAGGCTCGAGGTCATCCCGCCCAGGTTGTGCACCACGTTCCCGCTGCCGATGATCAGCACCCCCTGCTCCCGCAGCGGCGCCAGTCGCGCGCCGAGATCGAGGTGGTAGTCGAACGGCTTGTCGGCGTTGATGCTCAGCTGCATGACCGGCACGTCGGCGTCGGGGAAGGCGTGCATCAGCACCGACCAGGTGCCGTGGTCGATGCCCCAGGAGTCGACGTCCGCGCCCACCCACGTGGGGTGCACGACGTCGCTGACCTCCTCGACGAAGCTCGGCATCCCCGGGGCGGGGTAGTCCACGTCGAACAGCGGCTGCGGGAACCCGTAGAAGTCGTGGATGGTCCGCGGCCGCGGCATCGCGGTGACCGCGGTGGCGTTGATGTACCAGTGGGCCGAGACCACCAGGATGGCCCGCGGCTTCGGCACCGCCCGCCCCAGCGCGTGCCAGGCCTGGGTGTAGCGGTTGTCGGCCAGCGCGTTCATCGGGTTGCCGTGCCCGAGGAACGCGGCCGGCATCAGCTCGGGGGTGCTGCTCGGGCTGCTGGCGGGATCGCTCACGGCGCCTCCGTTCGGTCGGTGGCACCACTATGCCGCCGTCGGGTCGCGAGCGGCGGCGGGGCGCGCGTACCGGTCGACCGGATGCCGCCACGGAGTCAGGAACGGTCGCCCCGTACAGCCTCCGGGTGACCGGATGCCGCCGCCGAGTCGCGTACGGCAGTCCAGTGCGCTGAGCGGATGACCAGATGCCCCCGCGAAGTCACGAACGGTGATCCGACCCGCGTCCGGAACGACCGGATGCCGCCGCGGAGTCAAGAACGACGACCCCGCGACGGCACACCGACAGCCAGCCCGACGACCAGCCAGGTT
>JBMDXL010000960.1:0-2004 GCA_048594465.1 Microlunatus sp.
TCGGCCCCCTCCAGCGTGGTCAGGTCCACCATCGAGATGGCCAGGTCGATCGCGGCGAGCTTGGACGCCTTCTTGATCGAGCGGGTGGCCAGCCCGGCCGCCCGCTGCTCGACCCCGACGGGATCGACCCCGGGCAGACCCTCCAGGAAGCGACGCAGCGAGGTCTCGCTGCGGACCGCGTCCTCCAGGTGGGCCGGCAGCGGGACCGTCGATGTCATGGGCCTGATCCTAGGACGTCGTCGATCATTCGTAACGAGCACGAAATGGCGGGGTGCTCGGACTTCGCTAGGAATGGGCGCAGAGCGGCCCGACGCCGGGGCGACCACCCGCAGCCGAGGAGACACCCGTGTCCGAGACCACCACCGAGGCCGCACCTGCGGCGAGTCCTCCCCGCCGCCGGCCGATCTGGACCTCCCTGTTCTTCCAGCTCGTCGTGGCGATCGTCGCCGGCATCCTGCTCGGGTGGCTGTGGCCCGATGCCGGCTCGGCCCTGAAGCCCTTGGCCGACGGCTTCATCAAGCTGATCAAGATGCTGATCGCCCCCATCATCTTCTGCACGGTCGTGATCGGCATCGCGCACGTGGGCGACCTGAAGTCGGTGGGTCGGATCGGGGTCAAGGCGCTCATCTACTTCGAGATCGTCACCACGTTCGCACTGCTCTTCGGCCTGGTGGTCGGCAACGTGCTGCAGCCGGGCGCCGGCTTCGACGTGGATCCTCAGACACTGGCGGGCGGGACGGAGGCCCTGGCCGAGAAGACCGCCAACGGGGAGCTGCCGCACACCGTCGAGTTCCTGCTCAACATCATCCCCTCCTCGGTGCTCTCGGCGTTCGTCGACAACGTCCTGCTCCAGGTGCTGTTCTTCGCGGTGCTGTTCGGTCTGGCGCTGGCCAAGCTGTCCCGGCAGTCGCGGACGCTCTACCAGGTGATCGACCAGTCCAGCCACGTGTTCTTCACGATCATCGGCTGGGTGATGAAGCTCGCGCCCCTGGGCGCGTTCGGGGCGATGGCCTACATCATCGGCCAGTACGGGATCGGGTCGCTGGCCAGCTACGGCAAGCTCATCGCGGCCTGCTACCTGGCCGCGGTGCTGTTCATCGGGGTGCTCGGTCTGATCGTCTGGCGGCTCGCCGGCATCAACCTGTGGCAGCTGGTGGTCTACATCAAGGACGAGCTGTTCCTCGCCCTGGGCACGGCCTCCACCGAGGTGGTGCTGCCGCGGATCATGGCCAAGCTGACCCACGCCGGGTGCGACCGGGCCGTCACCGGTCTGGTCGTGCCCACCGGCTACTCGTTCAACCTCGACGGAGCGACCCTCTACCTGTCGATCTGCGTCCTGTTCCTGGCCCAGGCACTCGGCGTCGACCTGAGCATCGGCGAGCAGATCGTCGCCGTCCTGGTGCTGATGCTCACGTCCAAGGGCATGGCCGGGGTGCCCGGGTCGTCATTCCTCGCCCTGTCGGCCACCATCGCGGCGATCGGCCACGGAGCCATCCCGGTGGCCGCCGTGGCGCTGCTGCTCGGCGCCGACCGGATCATGGACTCGATGCGGGTCTCGGTGAACCTGCTCGGGAACTGCGTCGCGACCTTCGTGGTGGCCAACTGGGATCGCAAGCTCGACCACGACCGGGCCCGACGGGTGCTCGCGGGTGAGGACCTGCCCCCGATCGAGGAGGACCCGGCAACCCACGAGATCGCGCCAGAGGAGGAGCTGCTCCGGCACTGATCCCGGGTCCGGCAGGCGGTGCCCGATTCGTACGTCGGGCGGTCGGATCTGATTGTCTACTGAGACACTGGGCAATGCGTCGGGTCCGGGTCTACGGTGCTGACCATGAGCCAGAGTTGGTCCTTCGAGACCCGTCAGATCCACGCCGGTCAGGATCCGGATCCCAGCACCGGTGCGCGGGCGCTGCCGATCTACCAGACCACGTCGTACGTGTTCAACGACACCGACCACGCCGCGAACCTCTTCGCCCTGAAGGAGTTCGGCAACATCTACACCCG
>JBMDXL010000961.1:0-4592 GCA_048594465.1 Microlunatus sp.
CCGCCGAGGGTCAGCTCGGGTCGCCGGGTGCGCCGCAGGTGGTGGGCGTCGGCCAGGCTGGTGCGGACCGGCTTGGTGCTGGTGGACGGTCCCACGAACACACCGAGCTGACGGCTGGGGTCGAGGGCGTCGAGCCAACCGGCGAGCTCGTCGGCGTCGTACTTGCCGACGCTGCGGTAGATCACCACCGGCCCGGCCCACCCGCCCAGGTGCTCGGTGAAGAAGTCGGCCGGGTCCGAGGTGGGCAGGTAGGGGAAGGGGCGGTCGTCGCCGGCGCGGTCGGCCTCGTCGTCGATGTCGTACAGGATCAGGCCGTCGACGTCGACCGGCGCCAGCCGCTGCAGCGTCAGCTCGGCGATCCGACGCCGGTCCGCCGGGGTCGTGCTCGCCTTGGGCGGGGTGATGCCGAACAGCAGGATCCCGCCCCGGCCCTCGGCGACGAGGACGTCCAGACCCGCCCGGGCGGCGGGCTCAGCCACGGGGGAGCAGGGTCGCCATCCAGGCTTCGACGTCGGCGCTGGCGCGGGGGAGGGCGGCGGACAGGTTCTCGGCACCGTCGGCGGTGATCACGATGTCGTCCTCGATCCGGACGCCGATCCCCCGCAGGTTCGCCGGCACCAGCTCGTCGTCGGCCTTGAAGTAGAGACCGGGCTCGACGGTGATGATCATCCCCTCGGCCAGAACGCCGTCACGGTAGTTCTCCCGCCGGGCCTGGGCGCAGTCGTGGACGTCGATGCCGAGGTGGTGGGAGGTGCCGTGCACCATCCAGCGGCGGTGCTGACCGCCGTCGGGGGAGAGGGACTCCTCGGCCGTCACCGGCAGCAGCCCCCACTCCTCGAGCTTGCGGGCCAGCACGGCGATCGCCGCGGCGTGCACGTCGGAGAACTTCACCCCGGGTCGCGCGGCGTCGATGCCCGCCTGCTGGGCCTCGAGCACCGCCTCGTAGACCATCCGCTGGTCGTCGCTGAACCGGCCGTTCACCGGGAGCGTGCGGGTCACGTCGGCGGTGTACAGCGTGTCCAGCTCCACCCCGGCGTCCAGCAGCAGCAGGTCGCCGTCCCGCAGGTCGCCGTCGTTGCGGATCCAGTGCAGCGTGCACGCGTGGTCGCCGGAGGCGGCGATGGTGTCGTAGCCGATCGCGTTGCCGGCGTGCCGGGCGTGCAACCCGAAGACGCCCTCCACCCAGCGCTCGCCCCGGCCCCGGCGGACGGCCTCCGGGAGGTCGGCGACGACCGCCGCGAATCCTTCGGCGGTCTCGGCGCAGGCCTGGCGCATCTGCTCGATCTCGAACGCGTCCTTGATCAGCCGCAGCTCGCTGAGCGCCTCGGCCAGCTGGGCGTCCTGCGTCTCCCGCGTCTCCTGGGCGGTCGACTCCCGGATCGCGTCCAGCTGCGCGGCCAGCGCCGGGTCGGCCTCCCGCAGCACCCGGATCCGCGTCTCGTCGGCGTTCTTGGCCAGGTGCTCGTCCAGCTCGCTGCGCGGCACGCAGCGGATCCCGCACTCGGCCGCCAGCTCCTCCAGCGACTGCCGCCGTCCGACCCACATCTCGCCGTACCGGGCGTCGGAGTAGAACTCCGCCGAGTCCCGGGGCGCCCGGGGGGTGAAGTAGAGGGCGGCGTCGTGGCCGTCGTCGGTCGGCTCCAGCACCAGCACCGCGTCGGGCTCCCGGTCGGTGCCCAGCCCGGTCAGGTGGGCGAAGGCGGAGTGCGGCCGGAACCGGTAGTCGGTGTCGTTGGAGCGGATCTTCAGACCGCCGGCCGGGATCACCAGACGCTCACCCGGGTACAGGGCACTGACCCGGTCCCGCCGGGCCACCGCCGCCTCCGCCGCGGGCAGCCGGGCCGGCAGCTCGGTCGGGTACGGCGCCCAGCCGTCGGCGATGAACGCCTTGAACGCGTCGCTGAAGGGGGTCTGGCGATTCGGCAGCTCGGGTTGGGTCTCGCTCATCCGACCAGTCTGTCACCCGTAGGGTGGTGCGGGTGCTGGACGTACGCGAGCGGCTGGCGGTCGAGGACCTGCCCGGCCTCCTGGACCGACTGGGTTTCCGTCCCGACGACCGGGCTGCCGCCCTGGCCGCCGCCGGGGCGGTGCTGCAGCAGCCGACCGAGACCGAGGTCGTCCAGCAGACCGCCGAGCGGCTGGCCCGCGGGATCGGGACCCTCGGCGACCCGTGGGACGGCTCCCAGCCGTCCCCCTGGCGGCCCGACGGCACCGACTCCGCGTACGGGTCGGGCGTGCTCGAGCTGCTGGCCCTGGTCGCGACCGCCGACGACGTCCGATCGTTCCACGCCACCCGGGGGATCGGTGAGGCAGATTCGTGGCGGGCCCTGTCCGACCTCGGCCAGCAGGTCTACGTGCACCGGCTGACGTACGGCGGCTTCGGGCTGCACACCCACGACTGGCTGCGGGTCGCCTGGTCGGGCGCGCTCTACTGGTTGGGGCGGCTGCAGTTCAACCTGCAGCCCGAGGACGCGCCCGGACGCGGCTGGGTGCTCTCGACCCACATCCCGCGGTCGGGTCCGCTCGCGCCGGCCGAGGTGGATGCCTCGTTCGCGGCCGCCCGACGGTTCTTCGCCGAGCACTTCGCCGACCACCCGGCCGACGCCTTCTTCTGCCACAGCTGGCTGCTCGATCCCGACCTGGCCGCTGCGCTCCCCGCGACGTCGAACATGGCGCTCTTCCAGCGCCGCTGGACGCTGACCGGTGAGCCCGGACCGGGCGACGACGACGCCGTGTTCTTCACCTTCGCCCGCCGTCCGCCGGTCGACCTGGACGCCTTGCCCCGCGACACCACGCTGCAGCGGGCGATCCTCGACCGGTTGGCCTCCGGTGACCACTGGCACGTGTGGAGCGGCCGGATCCCGTTCGCCGACCTGGACGCCGCGGTGCCCGACCAGTCCGGCGAGGGGGCCCGCTCGTGACCGAGCTCTACGTCGTCCGCCACGGTGAGACCGAGTGGAGCGCGGCGGGTCGGCACACGTCGGTCACCGACCTGGACCTGACCGAGCGCGGCGCGGAGCAGGCCGTGTCTCTCCGGGAGCGGCTGGACCCCTCGTCGTTCGGGCTGATCCTGTCCAGCCCCCGTCACCGGGCCCTGCGGACCGCCGAGCTGGCCGGATTCGTCGGACCGTACGAGCCGGAGGTGAGTGAGGACCTGGCGGAGTGGTTCTACGGCGACTACGAGGGCCTCACCAGCGACCAGATCCACGAGACCGATCCCGACTGGACGATCTTCACCCACCCGACCCCGGGCGGTGAGACCCACGACCAGGTCACCGAGCGGCTGGACCGGGTGATCGAACGCATCCGGGCCTCCGGTGTCGACCGCGCCATCTGCTTCGCCCACGGTCACTCGCTCCGCGCCCTGACCGTCCGGTGGCTCGGTCTGGATCTCCGCTGGGGCGGCAGCTTCCCGCTCGAGACCGCCCGGATCTCCATCCTGGGCGAGGAGAAGGGCGAACCGGCCCTGGAACGCTGGAACTGTTAGCGGTGTAAGTCGTCACTCGCTGCTCCGCTGCGCGCCGGTTGGTCCTGACTTCCCTCGGCGCGCGCAGACGGTGAAGCGTTGTCTGCGCGCTTCTCAGTCCAGACAGGACCGGGCGCTTCACTGCGCGGCCGCTCGCGACGGGCTCGCTCGCTGGCGCTCGCTCGGAGCAGCGGGCCTTGCTCCTTACTGGTAGTCGTACCGCGACAGGGCCTTGCGGGCGGTGAGCAGCAGGATGGCGGCCAGACCGGTGGTGCCGACCATGATCGCGGCCATCGGGACCGGGGTGCCGTTGCCGAAGGCGCCGACCAGCGGGGCGATGGCGCCGCCGATCATGAACTGCGAGGCCCCCAGCAGCGCGGCTGCGGTGCCCGCGGACTCTCCGTGCCGGTTCAAGGCGATGGCCGGGGCGTTGGGGAACGACAGACCCGCCGCGGAGATGACGAAGAACAGCGGGGCCATGAAGGCGAACCAGCCGCCGACTCCGAGCAGCATGAGCACCAGCAGCGTGACCGCGCCGGTCACGGCCAGCAGCACCCCGAAGGTGAGCACGCTGACCGGGCTGTAGCGCTTGACCAGCCAGGGGTTGATCTGGGTCATCGCGATCATGCCGACCGCGTTGGCACTGAAGGCCAGACCGAACTGCTGCGGGGTCATCCCGTACAGGTCCTGCAGGACGAAGGGCGCGCCGGAGATGTAGGCGAACAGGGTGGCGAACATCAGCCCCGCCACCAGCACCATCACGATGAACAGCCGGTCGGAGAACAGCGCACCGTACGCCCGCAGCGAACCGGTGACGCTGACCGGGCGGCGACGCCCGGCCGGCAGCGTCTCGGGCAGAGCCAGGAAGGCGAGCGCGAGCATGCCCCGCGCGATCACCGCGAGGACCACGAAGATGCCGCGCCAGGAGGTCAGGGCGAGCAGCGCGCTGCCCAGCGACGGCGCGAGGATCGGGGCCACGCCGAGCACGAGCACCAGGCGGGACAGCAGCTGCGCGGCCCGGATACCACTGAACAGGTCGCGGACCACGGCCATGGAGACCACCGCGACAGCGGCGCCGGCGAAACCCTGCAGGGTGCGGGTCACCGTCAGCAGACCGATGCTGGGG